>JBFEYF010000013.1:0-20363 GCA_041562295.1 Sulfurimonadaceae bacterium | reverse complement strand
TTTTTATTATCATCATCTTCTCATCCCTTTTTGCTCTTTTAAGCGATCTGGGTATCAATGATGTCGGAACAGTACAGACGCGGGTCAACTACACCTATGCATTTTTATCTCTGTTGCTGGTACTCTACCTCAGAGGCTCAAAAGAGAACTTCACTGCCGCGACGGTGATGCTTTTTACTATCTCTTTTTGCGTTTTTTGTTCGATACTGGTCAACGTTCCGCAGGATCCCGCAAAAGTGATCTGGTTTTACTTCCTGATCTTTATCGCCTATATCCTGAGAGGTACCGCTGCCGGAGTTATCATGACCCTGCTCTCTCTGTCTGTATTTATCGCCTCCTATTTTTTAATCCCTGAACCGTTCGCGTTTAATACGATCTATGCCAATCTCCTGGGTCTGATCATCGGCAGTCTGATCGCCCTGGTCTATACCCAGAAGATCTCCGAATATGAAGCGCGTCTTCATCGGAAAAACTCTTTACTGCATGAACTCGCCTCAACCGACAGTCTTACCGGTATCATGAACCGGCGCAACTTTGACGAGATCTCAAAACGCTCCTTCGAAAAAGCGCTTTGCAATGCGTGGGAAGCCTACCTTCTGATCCTTGATATCGACCATTTTAAAAGGATCAACGATACCTACGGCCACCATGTAGGAGATAAGATCATTTTGCATTTTTCCCAGACAGTCACCTCCTGTCTTCGCAAAAATGATATCTTTGCGCGCATCGGAGGCGAAGAGTTTGCTATACTTCTGCTTGACAGTGACGCGCACGGTTCCTTTTCACTGGCGGAAAAGATACGCAAAACGGTAGAAACAACCTTTGTAGAACACGAAGGGGAGAAGATCTCTATCACTACCAGCATCGGTATCTCCAATATCAGACCCTATGACCGGGAGTTTTCTGATTTTTTTGCACGTTCGGACCATGCGCTGTACCAAGCCAAAGAACAAGGACGCAATCAGACATGTCTACTTACCTAAAAAGCCTCTACACTGCTTTACTTCTGACTTTTTTACTTCCGCTTCATCTGTGGGGAAGCCTCGAATCACTCTCCAGTTATGAAGCTGCCTTTACACAGACCATCATCGACCAGGACAATACCAAGATCGTCTATAGCGGAACCTTTTGGGCCAAAAAACCGGGTCTGGCACTGTGGGAGTACCGCTCGCCAATTGCCAAAAGTGTCTATATCAACAACAAACAGGTGACCATCGTCGAACCGGAACTGGAACAGGCTATCTACAAAGAGGCGCCTGAAAGCTTTACCCTCTTTAATATCATCAAAGGGGCTAAAAAAGTCGATACGCAAACCTACATCAAGACGATCAACGAACGTCCCTACAAACTTAAAGTGGATGGAGACAAGATCCTCTCATTACACTATAAAGACAACTTTGACAACAGTGTCACCATCATCTTTTCGGCTCAAAAACCGGATAAAAAACTTGACACTAAACAGTTCCGTCCTGTCATCTCCGAAGATTACGACATCATCCACCAGTAGTCTTTGGTTTTTAAAACAAATATTCAAAAAATCTCCATATTTTGCCGATATACTCTTTTAGAAAATTATGAGGAATCTATTATGCTGAAGAGAAAAACCGGTATCTTTAAAGGCTATATCAACGAAAACGGCGAAAGAGAAATCTTTTATAACGACCAGCCCCTGGATCCCCGACTCGATCTTTTTAACCACTCGCGTGTCGGCATCGACTGGGGTTATATCGGGTCCGGTGCCCTGCAGCTCAGTTTTGCGATACTGGTCGAAGCACTGGATGAAGAGCAGGCTAAAAAACTCAGAAACCTCTTTTCCAAAGAGATCGTAAGCAAATTCGAAGAGAGCTGGGAGATTACCTCAAAACAGATCAAAAAGTGGGCGGTGGGTGCAGCCGAAGAGCTGCAGCATCAGGATGAGCATGATATGTATGATACCCATACCCCGATCAACACACCGGTCAATGTCGTCAAAAAAGCGTGTCAAGAGCTGAATATCACACAAAAAAAATTGGCGGAGATCCTTGAAGTCCCTGAAGGAACGGTCAGCAGCTGGGCTGTCAGAAATGAGCTGCCCCGTTTAGCTAAAAAAGCGATCGAGTTTTATATCGAAAAGCAGAAAAATGACCAGATCGTCAAACAGTTCAGAGACCTGATCGCACTGGTTTCCTAACCCTTAGTCTTTTCCTTTTGGGAAAGGTGGCACTGCAATACGGGGTCGGGTTTTCCGATCAGATATCCCTGAGCATAATCAACACCCATCTCGCTTAGGGTATTAAATGTACACTCTTTTTCTACAAACTCTGCAACCGTCTTCGCCCCGATCTTCTTGGCAAAATTGACGATGCTTTCGATGATAATACGGCTGCTCTTATCTTTTTCCAGACTCTGGATAAAGCTGCCGTCGATCTTGATGATCTCCGCTTCCAAGGCCATCACGCGGGAGAAGTTCGATTTTTCGACACCGAAATCATCAATAGAGAACTTAAATCCCAGCGATCGTAGACGCTTGACCTGTTCCATGAAGTCACTGCTGCAGTTCATACTGGTCTCTTCCAGAATCTCGATATAGACTCTGCTGGGTTCGATCCCGTAATGGTTACACTTGTAAACCAAAAACTCTTCAAGATACCCTTCGGCAAAATCCTGGTCGCTTAGATTGAGTGAGAAGGCGTGGCTGTTTTGGGAAAAGGTCTTGAACGTCTTGTCAATGACGACGCGCGAGATACTGGTGATCAGTTCCGAAAGGATCGCCGGCTTGAGAAAAAAGTGCGGGATGATGATATTGCCGTTGGCCGTACGCAGGCGGACCAGAGCTTCATACTTGTTAACCTCTTTTTGCGCATAATCATACATCGGCTGATAATAGACTTCGATACGGTCCTCTTTCAAAGCCCCTTTGATCTCATTGATCCAGTAGTGGTTCTCTTTTTGCTGTATCAAAAAGCGGGAGTCATCCTTATAACCGACACAGATCCTTCCGCCCACCGATTTCGCTTCACGGTTGGCAAGCTTGGCATTATAGAAGATATCGTAACTGTCCCCGTAATCAAAGCCTACAGAGAAGGAGACATCAAACTGCAGCTTGTTGACAACGATCGGCGCTTCCAGGAAAAACGCGATCAGCTGCTGGCCCAAGGACTCCAGCTGTTTATGCTGAGGGTTTGTAACTAAAACGGCAAACTCATCCGCAGAGATACGAAACAGCTCGGCATTATCGGGTAAAAACTTGGCCAGACGCTTAGCGACAAAACGCAAAACACTGTCACCGATACGCATGCCATAGAGTGTATTTATCGTATCGAATTTATCAATATCCAAAAAGAGCATTCCCTTGTGGTCGCTCTCTTTGAAACGCTCCTTCAGACCCGTGATATTTTTAAAACCGGTCAAAAGGTCACTGGTTTGCTGCACATAAAGGTCTCGTGTCTGACCGAAGATGATATCTTCCAGGTGTTGTTCATACTTGGCATTTTGGGTCAGCGCATAGCGCGGTGTCAATGCCCGCTGCAGATGATCCCAAAAGACCTCTTTACCGGCATCGGCGAAGATCAGCTTATCGATATTAAGCTCGGTGATCTCGATGATACGGTCGGTATCATTTTTAAGGCTTTCGATGAAGATCGTAATAGAGGGGTGGTTTTTTTTAATATTGGCAATCGTCTCTTGAAGTTCCGGGGAGAGCGGAGTAAACTTGTCGATAAAGAGGATATCGTAAGGGTGTGAGACGATACGCTTGTATAAAAGCGAGGGAATCGTGCGTGCCGCCTTGGGGAAATACTCCTGCATATACCCAAATCCGGTACTTTGTACACTTTCGTCACTTAAACAAAACAGAGGCTGGAGATCTTTGGTGATCTCAAAAAGTTTATCCACTACTCATACTTTAACTTTTTTTATTATGTTATTTTATATTAAGAAGCTTAAAAGGGCGTAAAAAGATTAGAAAAAGATATCCACCCCGATACGTGAGGCGAGGCTTTTGCCTTCCATCGTCAGTTCCAGTTCGCCGCTGCTGTTTTTAAACAGAAGTTTATAGCGGGCCATCGCATTGAGTGCCGCTTTAAAATCATCGGCCGGTACTTTGCAGTAGTTATGCAGATTTTTCGCCCGCATAGCACCGACACGGCTTAAGACATAAAAGAGCAACAATGCATCGGGGTATTTAAAGGCTTCGGGAAAGCGTTTTAATATATCCAAAAGCTTCAGTGTTCTGACGATATCGCTCTCTTGAAGGTCATACTGTGAAAACTCCAGTTCCGCATCCAATTCATCCAGCATCTTCTGTTCCTGGACATCCACATCTACGACACTGCCGCTCTCTATAGCTACTGTCGGACGTGCAGCATCCAGCTTGGCTCTGAGTTCCTCTTCATAGGTCATGAACCGGACACTCTGTGCAGCCTTTGGGAGACACTCTTTGCGATCGTGTACAAAAGCTCTTCGTCGCTCTCATCATAATCACCTGAGACCTTGTTAAGTACCTGGATCACCCCCAAAAGTGTACCTTCGGTATCAAGAACAGGAACGGTCATCGTATTACGCGTTACATAGCCGCTGCCCAGATCCACTTCGGCGTTAAAATGCTTGGTCGCATCCACGTCCTGTTCGACGATACTCTCTTTAAGCAGGGCACACTGCCCGACGATCCCCTCACCTCTTTTGACACAGATCTTGGTCAAAAGCCCCTGTGCCACTTCCGACTCTAAAATATCTTCATCAGAGTTATAGATAAACAAAGAGCTGCGGTCGGAGGATGTCACTTTCTTGGCAGTATCCATGACCAGATCCAGTGCCGTCTTATCCAATCCGGAACTCTCTATCAAATATTCATTTAGCTTGCTGACAGCTAACAGTTTTTCAGTTGTTTTCATAGCTTAATTTTATTCAATCTCTGCTTTTAGGAATCTGATTTTGTCGCGGTTAAAAAGAGGTAGTTTTTGCCGCCGATACGTACATTGAACCTTTTTTGCTGCAGATACTTTTTACAGTAATGGATATCTTTAATCAATAAAGAGAGATCCGGTTCGCTGTAGTTTTTCATCTTCGCGCCGTACAGCATCTCTCCGTCAACCCAGCGGCAGTTTGGAAATCCCAGGATAACGGCACCCTCTTTTTTCAGATAGTGTTGAATCAGGTGGTTGAAAAAAGGTTTAAAGTTGATACCGGGGCTTTGCAGTGTCCCGATGGAGATGATCAGGTCAAAGGGCTGCAGCTGCAGGGTGTCGATCTCGTTGATGTCATGGGCAAAAAAGGTATGCTTTGGAAACCGTTCCTGTGCCGCTTCGATAGCCGATTGGCTGTGGTCGATCCCGGTTAGTTCCATACCGTTAAAAGCTTCATCACCCACAACCGTTTGTATCACTTCGAACTCGTCTGCACGGTTAACCCCGAGGTTGAGTACCCGTTGACGCGAAGCGATATCAGCAAGTTTCAAAGCCTCATGATAGGCATGGATAAACGAAGGCTCCTCATTTTTTTGTATCGTGTAAAAAGGGGAGTCGGTTCCGTACTTCTCCTCTTTAGCCGAAGTCGCAGCCGTATGAAAACTCTCCTGCTCGCGCAACGCTCTAAAGGTCAGCTCTATGAGAGGCCCTGCGAGCTGTTTGGGTGTCATCATACGGCACTTTAAAAGTTCGGCCAGATCACTCCAGCTTTTATAGCTGTGGCAGCGGTAGATACGTCCCTCGACCTCTAACGTTTCCCCGGCGTAACGTCCCTGGCACAAATCCGGGTCAAGCACCGCAAAAGAGATGCTCCCCTCTGTCGCAAGCTGACTTTTGAGATCGGCCATGATCTGTATCATCGTCTCTGTCGTAAAGTGTATCATCCCACCGCCTTGTTACTGATGACGATATTGTAGCGCTATAGGTTTATTCCGGCTTTAAACCGGTAACGGCAGCCTTACCGTGAAGCAGGCACCGTTTTCCCGGTTCTCAAAAAGCAGCTGCCCCCTGCAGTGCTCCTCGATGATCGTCTTGGACATATAAAGTCCAATCCCCGTACCGTTTTCCGCCTTGGTGGAGAAGTAGGGTTCAAAGATTCTTTGGGCGACCTCTTGAGGAATGCCCCCGGCATTATCCGTCACACGCAAAATAGCATACCCCTTTTCATCCCTAAGCTCCACAACGATTTTAGGGTGCAAAACACGCATCTCTTCCAACGCTTCCGCCGCATTTTTCAAAAGGTTCAAAATCACCTGGATGATCTCGCTTTCATAGCTCTCGATCACCGATTCACTTAAGATATGACGCTCGACCGTTATCCCCTTGTCATAAAAGAGGCTTTCCGAAAGGTTCAATGCTTCGGAGACGATCTTTTTGACCTGAAAACGGTGCATCTGCTTATCGGGTTTAAAGTAGTTGCGAAAATCCTCGATCGTATGGGAAAGATGCAAAGCATAACTGTTGATGTCATCCAGTTTTTTATCAAAATAGTCCGGCTCGACTTTTTTCATCATGATCTTCACTTTCAAAGTGGCTATAACCGTGGTAATGGCACTTAAGGGCTGTCGCCACTGATGGGCGATCATAGAGAGCATCTCACCCATCTGAGCCAGACGGCTTTGATGTAAAAGCATATGCTCCTTCTCATGTATCTCATTGACCGCATCGCTCACCCGTTGCGAAAGGTTTTGGTTGATATCGGTCAATGCCCTGTCCTTGGACTCAAGACTGCGAAAGACAAAAAAGAGCATGATACTCAAAATGACATACATCAATCCCACAGTCATCAGATGCCAAAGCGTGTAGCTTTCATGCAGCAGCGAAAAGAAATAGAGTATATAAAGTACCGAGAGAAACAGAAGCGATGACTTAAGCCCCCACCACGCTCTTTTCAGACTAAAAAGCACGATCGGGTAGAGCACGATCCAGTTGACCGCCAAAAGCTCTATACCGTTCATCACCGGAAGTGAAACCATATGGATAAAAAAAACGACCAGCACGATATTTGTGATCGTCTCAGCGGATAAAAGTTCCCGTTTGGAGAGAAAAAACATCATCAGGTAAAAAAGGGAGAGTAGCCCTAAAAAGTAGGAAAAAGCCGGATTGAAAAAGTAGTAGATAGGGATATTGACACCGGTTCCGATCCACCCTAACATCAGCAACAACTCTATAAGTGAGAAACTGCCGATCCTGCTGTTTCTAAGCATTATTATTTTCTTCCATCTGATTTTCTTATAGACCACTTATTACACTCTAACCCATAAACTCTAAAAAGTTCTTTAACCATTCCTCTTTCTGGCTGCTTAGGATACAATAACGGATGCATTTTTATGACTATCCGCTCTACCGTCCTCCGGCTGAAGCCGACTCCCTTATCATCCAGGCCACCCTGGGGTGCAGCCATAACCGCTGCACTTTTTGCACGATGTATAAAAGCAAGCGATATCAGGTCCGTGCGTTGACAGAGCTTTTTGCGGAGATCGACGTACTGGCTGCAAGCTACCCGCTGACACGCCGGATCTTTTTGGCAGACGGGGATGCCTTGGCTCTGCCTACACCCCACCTGCTAAAGCTGCTTCAATACCTGCAGCAAAGCTTTCCCAAACTGGGGCGCATCTCATTATACGCCACGGCCCAAAACCTTTTGGAAAAACCGCTCGAAGCGTTAAAGCAACTGAGGGAGCATAAGCTCTCACTGCTCTATTTCGGTATCGAAAGCGGCCATGACGCCCTTTTACGCAAGATCGACAAAGGTGTAAACAGCGGACAGATCATCGAGGCACTTGATAAAGCCTCTTTGGCAGGTATGAAAGTCTCTGCCACCGTAATCCTGGGACTGGGCGGTGCAGCATACTCCAAAGCGCATATTGCCCAGACAGCCAGGCTGATCAACCGTGCTCCCCTGACCTATCTCTCTACCCTGCAGCTGGGGCTTGAAGATGATGCGAAGGAGCGTTTTAAGAGAGCTTTTCAAGAGGGTTTTACGATGCTTGATGACTATTCCCTGCTGGATGAACAAAAAGAGCTTATCACCCTTTTAGACCCCGCATCCCCGATCATCTTCCGCTCCAACCACGCCTCCAATGCGCTGCCGCTTAAGGGTACACTGCCCAAAGACAAGGCCCGACTTTTAAAAGCCATTGATGCCGCGACGGCCCGGGGCAGCTCCGCTTTTGTACCCCTAGAACTGCGTGGTTTTTAAAGTGCTACTCATGCGTAGCTGTACGTTTTTTAAAGCCGGTATTCAGGCGTAATTTCAATCCCAGATAGTAGCTTTTCGTTATATACTTTTTCAGCGCAAAAGCTATCTTGCCCTTGACTTTGATCCATCCGAAAAGTTCTCCTACGGCATAGTGCCCGCCAAGAGCGACGAAAATACCATCCATTTTTGTAGAAAACTTTTTAAGAGGCTCTCCCTTCATACCTTTTTTTACGGCTGCTGCAACATACTCGGCACTTTTTTCTGCAATTTGTGCCGTGGGAGGCAGTACCCGGCCCGCTTTGTCATATATGGCGGTACAATCCCCGATAGCAAAGACACCCTCATGCAGCTGCAGGTAGGAATCCACCTGATACTGCTGCATCTCAACTAAAGGCTCTTCACAGGAAGAATCAACCCTGTTGGCCGTAATACCTCCGGTAAAGACAAGGTGACGGTACTTCAAAGCGTCCCCTCCCTTGAAATAGATATGATGATCCTCAATACGTTCAATAAATGCGCCGGTCATAATCTCGACATCCAGCGCCCTGAGACGGTTCATCGTATGCCTGATAATATAATCGCCCATACCCGGAAGTATCGTCTCACCGGCATCCACCAGGTAGATCTTGATATCTTTGGCCCCCTTGCCGATACTTTGGGCATGCGTATGCACGACATAGGCCATTTCCGCGGCTATTTCGACTCCGCTTAACCCGGCGCCCCCGATAACGATATTGAGATTGTTTTCATCGTCGACCTTCTCATGGGTCACTTTCGCATACAGCAGCGACTCAAAAGCATTTCTTAGATCAAAACTGCGTTTTAGCTCTTTGACTCCGAAACTTTGCTCCTTCAACCCCGGGATAAAAGAGAAAAAATGTGTCTGTGCACCTGTAGCGATGACGAGATAGTCATAAGGTATGGAGCTGTTTGTCAGCTGAACGACCCTCTTGTCATAATCGATGAATCGTGCCTCATCATGGATAAACTCTACAGGGTGTTCAAATCCGTGCGACCAGTTTTCCAAATCAAGCGCCACGTCATGCAGATCAAAACGCCCGGCGATATAGCCGTATGCTTCTGTTTGAAGGTAGTGGTAACTCTGTTTATCGATCAGCGTGATCTTCACACCATCCAAGCCCACCATACGTTCGATAAAGCGCAATCCGCCGTAACCGCCGCCGATAACCACAACCTTTTGAGACTGTTGCATGACCTTCCCTTTTTCACGTGCTTGTTTATTACGGTATCACAATTTAAATCGCTTCGGTTGAAAACCTGACTTTTCAAAGTAATCTTGGGCGCTACCATTTACGAAATAACACTTTTTTACCTATAATGGTCACAAATGATCTACAGAGGTGTTTGATGGATGAGATCAGCCGTGTCTTGAATGACGGCGAATCGGTACTGGCCAGTGCCGATATCTCCAAGACTTTTTACAACGGTATCGTGGCACTCTATGCACTGGGTGCATTGCTTCTTTTTATCGGGTATGAGTATGAGATCGGCGTCATCGGACTGGTACTGATCATCCGCACCTTTTATGTCCACATGCAGGAGATCAAAGAGAAACGCTCCTACCACTGTCTGCTCACCCAAAAGCGCCTGGTCATACTCAAAGGGCACAAAAGCCGCGAGATATTTCCCATCGCCTTAGAGGAGATACGGACCATCTATATCAAACCCTATACGCAGCGTTTTTCCGCTCTTTTGGATGTGGGTACTCTTGAGGTGATTACGACCAACGGTGGACGCTATGTCATCGGACATATCAAAAACCCCTACCTCTACCATCAGGCGATCATCGGGGATATCGTCAGTGCCACACACTACTCCAACCGCAACAACGCAGGCAAAAAGCGCTAGGCTTTAGCGGCCTCTTTTTGTGAAGGCAGACTCTTTTTCAGGATCATAAACCCGGCGATCCCCGAAAAGAGTGATCCCAGGATAATCCCCAGCCGCTCATCAAAGATCAGGTCGACACCCGTCTCTTCAAAGGCCAGGGTCCCGATAAACAGGCTCATGGTAAAACCGATACCGCACAGCACCGCCGTACCGTAAAGAGTTAGCCACGAAATACCCTGCGGAAGCTTGGCCAGACCCGCTTTGATAGCGACCCAGCAAAAGAGAAAAACGCCCAGCTGCTTGCCTACAAAAAGCCCCAGCATGATACCCAGCGGCACAGGATGGATTAGGTGTTCGGCACCCATGCCCGCCAGGGTGATCCCAGCATTGGCAAAAGCGAAAAGGGGCAAGATGACAAAGGAGACCACTCCGTTCAGGTCATGTTCCAGCTCTGTAAGGGGTGAATGTTGGGAGGATCTGCCTGTGTGCATCGGTATAAACATAGCCAATAAGACTCCCGACAGGGTCGCATGCACTCCGGACTTAAGCATCGCGACCCACATAACCACCCCGATAAAAAGATAGATACTTTTGGATGTCACACCGCTTCGGTTCATCCAATACAGAACCGGCACTGCCGCTGCGACGACGGTCAAGGCCGTCAGTGATATGTGCGAAGTGTAAAAAAATGCGATGATGATAATCGCACCCACATCATCAAAGATCGCCAGTGATGTCAAAAAGATCTTTACCGTAAGCGGGACACGGGGTCCCAGCAACGAAAGTACGCCCAGGGCAAAGGCGATATCGGTTGCCGCGGGGATCGCCCATCCTGAGAGTGACTGCGGATCATCCGCATTGAAATAGATATAGATCAGTGCAGGAATGACCATACCGCCCAGGGCACCGATCCCGGGCAAAATTATGTTACGGCGGTCCGAAAGCTCCCCCTCTACCAGCTCACGTTTGAGTTCCAAGCCGATCAGGAAGAAAAAGATAGCCATCAAGCCGTCATTGATCCATAAAAGCAGCGGCTTGGCGATATGTAAAGCACCGATTCTGACTTCTACCGGCGTATCCAAAAAGAGCGTATAATACTGCTGCATCGGTGTGTTGGCCATCACCAAAGCCAAAAGTGCCGCGATCATCAAGATGATACCGCCCGCCGACTCTTTTTGAAAAAAACTTTTTAGCAATCCGTTCCCCGTCCCCATTGGCATAGGCGCTCCTTCGTTTCATTGATCTACTATTATAGACTATTCGCATCTGTGCGGCAAGCTTTTATGCTTATAACCGTGTCGATTTGAGTTTCTTCTATCCGGATCATTCACACTCTTTGCACGCCTCAGCCAAAAGCCTATAACTTAAAAAAATTTAAATCACACAATTAATAATATAATTTATTATTATATTTACAAAAAAAGTTCTACTATAGTTGAAGATAAAGCTGAGAAAGGAAGTACTATGAAAACAGTTGACAAGTACGACAACCTACAAAGCCTGCTGCCGGATTTGAGTTGTGTCCTGGCTGATGCGATTCAAAACGATTTCCTTGATATCAAAGAGCTGAACCAGGTGTGTAATAAATATACCAAAGCGTGTACCTATCATCACGAGCTCAAAGATGCAAAATATGTCATCTACTCCCCCTATATCAACAGGGAAGACCATAACTATGAATCTTTTATCTTTGTTGATGCTACCGGCAAGATGGTGACCCACCTAAGCGGCAGAGAGATGGAGCTTTATAATATGATCCGTCCGATCCATGAGCTTCATGAGAATGAGGAGTACCTTTTCGAGTGTAAGAGCAAGCAAAAGATTGCCAAAGCTGTTTAAGAAGGCTACTGTTTATCGAAATGATAAATGGAGTGGCTCTTTTTTAGCTTACCCTCTTGCCAGCTGAAATAGGAGATCTTCAGATGCTTGCCGCCTTCTGAGAGCTGATGTACGATCTGATGGACATGATCTTCCTTCGATCGGCACAGCTCCGTACTCATATCGCAATCAAAGACAAAAGTATTACCGCCGCTTTTTTTCAGGTTCATGATAAATTGGGGCTGGTTTTGCTTGCTGCAGTAGTGCGTCGCTTTGAGCGTCGTACAGGCGATATCCTTACAGTGGTACATCGTCACCATCTTTTTGACCGTATGCGGCAGCAGGTCCTCCATCAAAGTCACCTCCCCGCCGATCAGGGTAAATTCGATACCGACACGTTTGGGGTTGCCGACGATCTCTTTAAGTCCAGGGTGCTGATACGAGAGGGTTCCCGTCTGTTTTTGGGGCGCCGAGAGGGTCCACTTGCCTCCCAAAGCTTCAGACATCTCATCAAACATATCCCAGGCATCATCTTCTGCCTGTAAGGCTGAGATAAACAAAAGGGTTAATCCGATTCTGGCTATCATCTTTGCTACCATCGTTGATCCTCGATTTTGAAGTGGACCATTATAACAGATCCCCTCTTCTATCAAGCAGCCTGGTTTACTCCTGCAGCTCTTTGTTTAAACGGATCAAAAAGCAGACACCCTCTTTTGTATTTTCCAGTTGCAGGCTCCCTTGAAGATGATCTTCTACGATCGTTCTGGATATATAAAGCCCAAGACCCGTTCCGTTTTTCTTTTTGGTAGAGAAGTAGGGATCATAGATCCTCTCTGCCACGGCATCACTGATACCCCCGCCATTATCACAAACCCTGATGATAATCGACTCCCCCTCAGTAAAAGCTTCCAGCCGTATCCAGGGATCTTCGGGTACATTTTCGACCAAGGCCTCTTTGGCATTTCCCACCAGGTTGATCAAAACCTGAAGCAGTTCATCAGATACCCCTTCCACAAAGATATCCTCTTCAATATCTTTAATCATGCGGATATGCTCGTTTTCTACACTCTCTTTGATGATACTCAACAACCGCTCGATCAACGCAGCTACCGTGATAGATTCGCTCTTCTTCTGAGGTTTGAAATGCTCTTTAAAGTTGCTGATCGTCTGTGACATATGCAGGACCGTCGCTTCAACACGGCGCAGATCCTTTTTCAGATCATCGGGGGTCAACCGTTCCAACTCCTCTTTTAGCATGATGTTGGAGGTGATCGCGGTGATATTTCCCAGGGGTTGCCGCCACTGATGGGCGATCATCGAAAGCATCTCTCCCATCACCGCCATGCGGGACTGTATCAGCAGTGCACGATTCTTCTCCTGGATCTCACGCTCCTTTGCCTCCAGGATCAGGCTCTGCTCCTTTTGCGAAATCAATACCCTTTTATAGCGCAGATAGAGTATCAGCACGGCAAAAACAGAGATCAGACCCAACAGGTAGATAAGGAGCTCTTGTAAATGAAAACGCGGTATATTCTTATATTGGGCCAGACGGAACTTCTTTAAGAGGGTATCCACATCCCTGTAGTTTTCCGGGATAACCCACTGGTTATAACCGCCGCTGACCGCGGCCCTGTCATCCGGGTGAATATTGACCATACTTTTAAAAAGTTCCTTGGCGATCTTATTGTCGACATGGGATGCTACGGCAAAGACCCATTCGGGAAAGAGTTTTGTACTCACCTTGATGGGGTAGCTTCCTTTTTGCTCATTGAGCACACGCAACCGGTTAACATCGACCAGACCGTATCCCGCCAGTTTCTCAAGCATACCGCTTCGGATGATTCCGACATCCGCTTTTCCCTCAATCACGGCCTGTATCACCCTGTTTTGGGAACCGACAAAAAGAACATTCCCTTTTTTAAGCGGGTCGATGCCCGCATCATAAAGTTCGTTATATCCGATCAGCCAACCGCCGAATCCCATAGGCGCTACCGCAGCCACGGTTCGTCCTTTGACCTGGGAGATCTTTTTGATAGGGCTTTGGGCAGCTGTGATCAAGACCGAACCAAAGCGTGTCATCCCCAGACGGTTTTCCAGGGTCAACAGCCTGCTGATACCGTGTGAGTGGTGCAGTTCGGAGTAGATAAGCGGCTGCGTGATCAAAAAGTCGATCTCTTTGCGCTCCAGTCTGTTTTTGAGAAGCTCTATCTCGTTGGGTTTAATGGGAAGCAGGGTGAAATTGTACCCGGGGTGGCGCTTTTGCAGGTAGCCTATCGTATCATTCCAGCGCTCATGTGTCAGTCGGATATCTTTAAAGTGGTCATTGACATAGATCGTAATCTCTTTGGCCTCAGCTACGAGTGTACCAAGAAGCATTAAAAAGAAGATTTTTGACACTGTTTTCATCGTTTACCTTGCTTCTCAATTATGCCTGTACAATCTTAAAACAATAATAAACAGTTATAATAAAACCTCTTTAATACGTCAAAAAAAGAAGATACCTCTGCAGCTCTTTGGAGAGGGCAAAGCCAATCACCTCAAAATGTTTGTGCTGCGTTTCAATAAGGACTTCCACCTTTTGCCGCATCATCTTCTCTGAAACATCCGCCAGCTCTTTTAAAAGCGGTTCGGTCGTGACGCATTCGCCCTCCTCCCTGACATGCAGCAGGAGCCTCTCTTTTTCCAGGGTAAATCCGTGAATCATCCGTTCACCCATGACACCGATCTGTCCGGCACCGTTATGGGTGTCATGAAGCAGTACTGCCTGAAGTGTATATCCTCTTGCACACAGCGTACGTTTTTGTATATCATCCACAAGTTCGCGAATCACTTTCATTACAGACTCCTTATCCAGATATCAACAGATCTAGCAAAGAGTGTACCCACTTATTTATTTTACTTATAGATCACCATCTTCCAGTGAGAGCAGGTACTCCTCAAGTTTGACAAGCTCTTTGTGCTCCTCGCTAAGATTATCCTGGTTGAGCGTGCGCAGGTAGTAGCGCAAAAAAGTGAGCGTAGAGTACTCCCCTTCGATGTGGGCAGCAGCCAGAAAATCGCCGATCGTCTTTGAACGCTCCGCATAGGACCAGATAAGCTTGTCCAGATTATACGCGCGGTAATTGAGTATCTGCCGAAGGGTCTGCATATATTTGCCCCCGACTTTCATCAAAATGGAGAGAAACTCATCCATATACTCCTGGGTATAGATCGCTTTTAGATCCTCCATATTGTTAAGCTCTTCATAAAGCTCCGCATTTTCATGGATAGTATCGACGTAGTAGCGCCTGAGCGTCTTAAGCTCCTTTTCCAAAGCTTCCCGCTCTTTGGCATTCTCTTTGGGGATCTTTTTAAGTTCACTCTCTTTGGCCTGGATATCGGGAAAGAGTGACTCCTCCATCTTACTCAGTATCGAGATACGGTTAAGACAGTGTTCGTTGTAGCGTATAAACTGGAGATACTCCGGCTGCGAACGCAAAAAGATCATCTCAAAGGCAAGTTTGGGAGAGTCCAGTCTTGATTCGAGTGTCCGGTAAGCCTTTTGCAGCTGCCGTATCTCCTCAAGCATCTTTTTGATCTCGGCATTGTTATGCAGTGTGGAGTCAAGAGCTTTGAGATCATTATAGCTGGTCATCAAAAAACGCTGGATCATGAAAAAATCAAGCTGTTCTCTTGTGTTGACGACGGCCGGAGGCTGACCGATAAAAAGCTCGACCGGCTTAAAGTAGTTTCGTATCGTCTCTTCGACACCGAAAGTGGGTTTGTGCCCTCCTTTGGAAGGTGCAGAGACTTCATCTTCTGCCTCATCCATATCCTCATCGATTTGCATACTGTGGCGAAAAGCGTTCTTCGTATCTGCCCGACTCACCTCATCGTCAAAAGAAGCTGCCTGAATCGCTTTTAAAACCCCTTTTTCGATTCGGCACTCTACCAGCCTTCCGGCACTTGGCATCACATCGAAATTTTCCCACAGATCAGCTGTAAAATCATGTTTTTGTTGGGATTTCAGGATCAGTTTGCCTTCACCCGTATTCGGATTATAGTAGAGAATCTTTCCTTCCATCAACCCCTCCTGCCAATCAGTTAGCTATATAGTAACACAATCTTTGCAGCTCACATTTTTTATTTAGTATACTTTTGGAAAGATTTTAAACATAATAAAGGATTGTAGTGGCCTACTATATCGTCAAGCTGATCGTGACAACGCTTTTGATCGTACTGATCTCGGAGATATCCAAAAGAAGTTCCCTGGCAGGTGCCCTGTTGGCGGCTATTCCCCTGGTATCGATTCTGGCTATGACCTGGATGTATATCGATACCAATGAGAGCAGCAAGGCTGTCGAGTTTTCCCAAAACATCGTCTGGCTTATCGCTCCGTCGATGACGCTGTTTATCCTCTTCCCCATCCTGATCAAAAAAGGGATGAGTTTTTATCCCAGTATGCTGATCTCCATTGCGATGACCGTAGTCGCCTACTACAGCGTCATCTATATCGTTGAAAAAAGCGGTCTGAAATCCTGACCTATTTTGCGATCTCGCTGTAGATCGCTTCCAGTTTGCCGTAGAGGGCATCAAACCCAAGCTCCGGTTCGCGGGCAATCAGCTGCTGCATATGGACATTATCCTCTTTGCCGTCCCATACCTTGATATAACTCCCCTCTTTATAGCCGTGGTCCTGTCTGAACTGGTTAAGACAGTTCTTCCCGATATAAAGACTGTAGACATCCTGCATCGTGAAGTTTTCCACTTTACGCACCGCTTGTAAAAACTCGATCATCGGCAGACCCCCGTTGATCGCATAACGCATCACTTCCTCCAGGAAAAAGAACTTATCGCGTTCCTCGATCACCTCGTCATGCTGTTTGGTGACATACGCGATATCATGGATCGCATGATCGATCGCTCCCTTCAGACCCCGTCTGACGATATGCTCGGACATCATAAAGTGCCAGATGTCTACAAGTTCGACCTTCAGGTTTTCGATATCATCAGCTGCATGGATATCTTTCCAGTGCTTCCAGTTGAGTGAATCGATCGCTTCGGCCGTCTCCATATAGATACAGCGCAGCCAGTTGATTCTTCGCCCCTCCTTGGTAACACCTTTGACGGCCCACTCGGCTCCGTTGGTATCGCAGTTTAGCTTATCCTGCAGACGGTACATCTCTTCGATCTTTTGTGCTTCTAACGGTTGCATATCAATCCTCTGAACTTTTTGACAAATTGTAGTAAAGAATAGTATCAAAGATTTTTTATACTCTTGATAAAACGGCTTGAATTGTACGTTAATTGAGATATACTATAACGACCTAATAAAGGAGAGAACCATGAGAAACCGAGCCAGATACCTACTGCTCTTTTCACTATCTTTGACTGTCTCGCATGCTGCGAACACGCCGATGACGGACAAGGAGAGAGAGGATGCGTTTTTTAACCGCTACGATGTCAACCGTGATAACCGCATTACCAGAGAGGAGATGCCCGGTATCATGCGTTCGCGTTTTCCGGCATACGACAGGAACCGTGACGGGTTCGTTACCAAAGCGGAGCTTCGTGCCTCTACGATAGAGGGGAGAAAACGACAGGGAAAGCTTAACCAGCACGGTGCTATGCCTCCGGTAAAGAGACTCTCCTTTAACCACTTTGACCGGGACCGCAGCGGTCTTATAGAACCTCATGAGATGTCAAATAAGCTAAAACGCACGTTACACATCTATGATAGCAACCGTGATGGTATGCTGAGTCGGCAGGAGTACAGAAACTATCAAAGAGGCAGTATCAGTACCCAACAAAACCAGCAGGGCGCGGCTGCGAAAAAAGCCCAATTTACCTTTAACCATTTTGACCGGGACCGTAACGGTCTGATTACACAACCCGAGATGTCCCATCAGCTAAAAAGTCAACTTCACCGGTATGACTATAACGGTGACGGCATGCTGAACAAAAGAGAGTACAGAGATCTGCGTACAGGCAGAGTGGGTCAAAGATACTATAGGAAAAGCAACCCGAACTCTTTTAACTATCTCGACAGTGACGGCAACGGCTATCTCTCCCAGCAGGAGCTTTCCGTAAGACCGCAATACCAATTCTTTGCTATGGATATCAATGGAGACAATAAAATCACCCGGCAGGAGTTTAGACAGGCCAAGCAGGATCAGATGCAGATGATGAACCGTCAGCAAGACAGTCAGGGGATGGACAACTCCATGAATCAAGAGCCTTACCGCGAGCAGGAGGAGTTCCTACCGCAATTTGGGTCAGACCAAGAGGAGAATCAGGGTTATGATTACAACTCGATGGACAATCAGGATCCGACTCAGGGCGGCTTTCGCTACTGATACTCAGGGCACTAAAGCGGTGCCCCTCTTCAAAACCTTCGCCCTTTTATTTTTTCACCATCTGAAGCATGGCCATATAACCTTCGACTTCACCGACCGGAATAGTCAGCGGAAGTGATACCATCTGATTCTCTTCATCCAAAAAGCGAAGCACCCGTGTTCCGGGACGTACTCTGAGCCGTTCGATATCTTCGGGCTGTACCTTGTACTTCTTTCCGTTTAGAATAAAATAATATATATTATCAATCTGCTCAAATTTCATCGTTGTATCAAAGCTCACTTCTTTAGACAATCTCTATCTATCTTTTTAAGATTATAGCGAAATATTATCTTCTTGACAGGCAAAAGAGAAGGCTCTCTACTCCTTTGTGAAAATCACGACATCCCGTACGATCGATTCGCTCATACGGTGTGCTGCACGAAAGGGGTCCGCCTTGAACCCCCGGCTTTCAAAGGATGCGATCAGCTCTTTGCGTTTGGGGATATTACTGTTAAACGCCAGTACGATCGCACCGCTGCTTTTGAGCGAACTGTTCCATGCCTCTATGGCATCTTCAACGGCAGAGAGCGGATTGCGCGTCTTATGGGTCGTAAAGTGCTGTACCCCGTAAGGGAGATCGCTTACGATAAGATCGAATTTCTCTTTTTTGTACAACAGAGCACTCTCTTTGGCATCCCCCGTCGCGACACGCATAAAGGCCTCATCGATGGCAAAGTCGATAAACTTCCCTTTCCCGCTCTTGTTCTTTGCTCCGATAAAACCGTCGGAGAGTTTATGCTTTTGGCGGTGCAGTTTGGTCCACTTTTTCAGATTGCGCGTGATATCTCCCAGCGCTGCGGCATCCTGTTCGATACCGTACGCTTTAAAGCCGTAACGCATGGCCCATAACAGGGTCGTGGCACGCCCGCACATCGGATCAAGCAGTTTAAGCTGATGTGCCGCACCGTTTTTAAGGGCTGCTTTTCCTACGTTGATCAGCATCTGGGTCAGATGTTCGTTGGTTTTGCCCCGGTATTTACTGCCGAAGACGAAATCCTCATGCAAAAGATACGACGGCTCTTTTTCCAAAGGACGCAGCAAATCGCCTTCCACGGCATAGACTCCCTGGACAAAGGAGAGATACTGCCCCTTTTCCGACAGGGCTTCATCTCCCTTGAGATAAAAGAACTCCAATGAACCTTTTTTGATATAGGCCGGATCTTCTATTCCCAGGCAGTGACGCAACTCGGCACGGGCCACCTCAAGATAGTCGGAAAAATAGGCGGACCTTGATTCTGGCGATATCTGTAGCGCGATCTGTTCCATCAATATACTTTACTTTTTTTGCAATCTGCTTTTATAGGCAGCGGGAGAGACATATTTTCCTTTCGGACTTTGCCCTTCATAGACCACATCCCCCTCTTTGGGCCTGTACCCTTTTTTTGCTGCGGGCTTAATGGGCTGACCGTCAATACTCTCTATGAGTCCCGCCTTCAAATTGGAAAGGATCATCATGACGGTCGGTAGATTCTCCTCACTCACATTTACTACTATCTGCTTCACGCTTATGCTCCTATTTTAGCTGGCTGCTTCGACGCTCTCTCCCTCTTTACAAAACGATCAGCTCTTCTTGATCTTTTCAACTTTTTCACGGAGACGGTTTGGGGTAATTGTATTAGAAATTTGCTGAAGGATTTTTATAGTTTCGTTATCGTGAACATCAGCTGGTACAGCTGCTTCTGCCTGTGTACAGAGTTACAACAGCGGCTGGATGCTGAAACAGAGTTTGTTTTTTTAAAGTGACTGACGGGTTCATCTTAGCATTAGCAAGCTTGGCTACAATGGCGAAAAAAAAGGAAGATCATGTCTTACACTCTGATACACAACGCCGATGAGAACCGCTATGAGTACCATATAGAGGGCCATGTCTGTTATATCACCTATGATGACCAAGAGGGCAACATGCACCTGACCCATACCATCGTACCGGATGCACTGGGCGGTCAGGGCATTGCCAAAAAACTTTTGATCGATGTCCTGCAGGAGATCAAGAAGTGCGGCAAAAAAGCGGTAGCCCAATGCTCCTACATCGTCAACTTCGAAAATAAAAACCCCGACTACGCCGATATCTTTACCAAATAACCGGTGTGACAGGCCAGCCTGTCACGCTAAAGCTTCGTTACGGTAAAACCCTTTTTCTTCAAAGCATTTAAGATCCCCTCTTCTCCGACCAGGTG
>JBFEYF010000012.1:0-20411 GCA_041562295.1 Sulfurimonadaceae bacterium | reverse complement strand
GGCTATTCTTTCAAGACAGACTGCCGGGATACGCAAAAAATCTCTCATTTTAAACCTTCCCGGAAAACCGAAGTCGATTCGAGAGTGTCTGGATGCGGTTTTCCCTGCGATCCCGTACTGTATCGACCTGATTGAAGGTCCGTACTTAGAGTGTAATGAGGCGGTGATAAAGCCGTTTCGTCCCAAACAGAAGTAGATAATAATGGTAGCAAGTCTGATAGCAGTCGCTTTAGGCTTCGCTTCAGCCTCAAAAGATTTTATCTCCCGTACACAGGTCCATATGGGGACCTTTGTGACCATCTCTCTTCCGTTAGAAAAGAGAGAGCTTTTTTCAAAAGCTTTCGAGCGCGTCGTTTCTATGGAGAAAATCTTTTCCACCTATGACTCCCAGGCCTCTTTATATCAACTCAACAATCAAAAAAGATTAAAGAACCCTCCCCGGGAACTTTTGACCCTTTTAGCGCGATCAGCCAAGATCTATAAGGAGAGCGGAGGCTATTTTTCTATCGCTGTAGGATCGATCACCAAAAAACTCTACCGTTTCGGTCAGAAAAATGAGCAAATACCCGATAAGATGGCGATGCGGCAGGCCCATAGCGATCTGCTCGGCTTCACTGTCAAAGAGGGTGCCATTACCTTAAAAAAAGGTGTCATCCTGGATATGGGCGGTATCGCCAAGGGGTTTACGGTAGACCGTCTTAAAGAGCTTTTGCTTGATGCCGGAGTGAGACATTTTGTAATCGCTTTAAGCGGAGATATCTATTGTCAGGGAAGCTGTAGCGTCGCCATACGTTCTCCGTTTGACAAAGAGGAGGTTATGCAGACACTCAAGCTTCATACCTGTGCGATATCCACGAGCGGTAACTATGAACGGTATATCAAAGATAAAAAACATAACCACCTGATCGATCCCAAACGTAAGCAGAGCCAAGAGGGTATTGCCTCCATGACACTCTACTCAAAAAGCGTAGATAATACCTCTTTGGATGCCTATGCTACGGCACTTTCCGTTATGCCTCACAAGAACCGCATAGAGTTTTTAAAACGTCATCCCGAAATAGAGTATATTTTTTTTACAACATCCAAAGAGCGTTATTCCAGCCGCTAACTGGTATAATGGTCTGTATCACTAAAAAGGATCTGCATGTCTGTCGCTAAAGTTTTTTTCCTGCTTTTTATCACTTTTTTTCATCTTTATGCTGATGCATCTATGACAGAGCAAAAAGATCAGACGTTGCATGAAGAGGTAGAAACCTATTATGCGATCCAGGTCAAGACCCAACCGCTTAATGCCGATGTAGAATTTATCGACAGCCCTTATGCTTTTCAAAATAAGATGCGATATCCGGCCGGAAAGTATAGAGTAAAGGTGAGCAAGCCGGGATATGAGACAAAAATCGGAACCATAGATCTTCACTGCAATTTGACCTTGACAGTAAAACTCAATGCAAAGAGAGAGCGACTTAAAGGAGTAGAAAAATAATGATCCTCTATCTGCACGGATTTGCAAGCAGTTCCAACTCTGCCAAAGCGGAGCTCTTAAAAACGCAGTTTGATGCGGCCGAGGTCGTTACATTGGATCTGCCTTACAGCCCTTTTGAAGCGGTAGAGCAGATAAAGGCCTTTATCAATGAACATACAGACAAAAAAATCGTCTTGATGGGAAGCTCGCTGGGCGGTTACTATGCACTCTATATATCGAATCTTTTTTCGCTTCCGGCTATTTTGATCAACCCGTCGATGCGCCCTTATGAAACATTGGCACATTATGTCGGTGTTTCGACCCAAAACTATACCAAGAACGAACACTTTGTCTACCAGGAAAAATATATAGACTTTCTAAGAAGTATGGATATTACCTATGTTGATCAAAGGAAGATTTTGCTTATGCTTCAGCGTGGGGATGAGACACTCGATTACCGTGTGGCGCAGTCGATTCTGCATAAAGCCGATCACTATATAGAAGAGGGGGGAAACCACAGTTTTGAAAACTTCGAACGCAGCTTTCCCTTGCTGAAGATGTTTTATGAACGTTGGTAGATCGTTCGTAAAAGTACCCACATAAGGTAAAAAAGAAGCGCTTCAAAAAGAAGAAAACTTCCCGCTTTTAACCAGGCAAACAGCGGATGCCATGCAATGATGAAGGTGATCATAATATCGGTTAAACAGCTGCCCAAACCCGCGATCATGATCCGCATTTTCGCTTCTTTAGAAAAGAGTTTGGCCGCTGCGACCAGATGAAAGAGGATAAAAAAAATCAAGGGCATAGCGATCATATGCGGTGTGAAGCTTTTTAAAATGCCAAGAGCGCTTTTGGGTTGAATCATCTCCTCTGAGTCTCCCGAAAAAGCGGTGTAAAGGTTATCTACAGAGAGACCGTAGCGATCGATGTAGAGCATCAGGGATGAACCTAAAAGCAGCGTAAGCACGAGGGCAAATCCGATAAGGGGCAAAGTCCAAATGTACCGCTCACGCATGGGGTCTCCATAAAAAATAGAGTATTTGTATGTAAGTCAGACCAAGTAGTGCATGGAGGGTGACAAAGCTTATCAACCATATATGGGCACCGTAAAGAAGATCATAAAAAGCAAGAAAGGGTGCTACAAAAGAGAGTATGATACAAAACAGCAGCAGGGTAGACCAAAAGAGTGCTTGCGCTTTAGCTGGAATCAGGCGAAACTGTAACGCACTAAGAAGCAAAAAGAGCAGGCTCATAAAGAACAGATCTACATGAATCAGTTCTAAAAGTGATCCAAGGGCGAAAGGTTCGATAAACTCATCCGGGTCACCTTGCAGTGTCTGGGCGATCTGTTCAGGTGTGGTGCCAAAGATGGATGCCTTGACCGCAGCATTGGAGAGGGTAAAGAGGCTTAAAAAAAGTATCAGGCCGGAGATCATCCATTTAATAGGTCGCTCTCTTTTCAGATCACTGCTCACAAAGAACTTCATTGTTTGACCTTTACTTTCCAAATAGCCTGAGAGAGCTTGACACAGCGCATGACGCTGTTAGCTGAGAGAGTGGCACCGGATATGGCATCGATCTGCTCTGCGCGGCGATCATGAAACTGTTGCAGCCACCGTTGGGAGGGCAGATACTCTTTGGGTTCGTTAAAAGCAATAATCTCTACCGCTAGTAACCCTCCTTGGGGGTCCAGCATAGAGAGTATGGCCGTCGATTTACTGCGGACTTTCTGTGTTAGAAGAATGCCCCATCCGATGATGCGCCCCTCTTTTTCGGCCCGATAGAGACGAAAAAGTTTTGAATGAAGCTTCGTCTGTGCTGTTTGCTGAACCAGATGGTGCTCCTTTGCCGTTAAAATCATCGATTTTTTTATGACGCCCTCGGCATGAAAGCTCTGTTGTAAAGCCTCTTCGGGTGCGATGATCAGTGCTTGGGTAAAACCGATACCAAGCAATAGAACTAGCAGATGTTTCATAAAATTCCTTTGTGCTCCAAAAGGGCTTATTAGAAGATATAACCGATACCCATGGAGAATCTGTCCTCATCGACACCGGCCGTTTCCTGGTCCATATAGTCCGCTTTGATGACGATCTGCTCATGCGGACGGAAGTTCAATCCGACACTGACGACTTCAGTGACTTCATCCGTAATGAGTTGGGTTCCCGTAGCGTCATATCCTGCGGCAAACCGGTCGTAACGCTCCAGGTGAACAAAAGGGGTCCATTGACCTATCGCATATCCCAAGGTCATATAGTAGCCGTTGCTTTTACTGGCAGCATTGGTCCCATGAAAGAGGGCGATCTTATCGGCAGAGCTGCTTAGCGTCTGTGCATAGAGTGCCGTAAAACGTACATTGTTGGCGTTGTAGAGTATATGGGCCTCTGAAATAGTAACAGAGGCACCCTCTAACGCTTGTGTCCCCTGGTCCGTCTGGCCTGTAAAGAGTGAAGCAGTAAGTTCAAGTCCCATGAGCGGTTTGTAGGTTAAACGGGCAGAGTAGCCAAAATCGTTGGCTGCCGATTTACTCGCACTTTCTCGCATGTCACGTACGGTCGTACCGTTGCTGGCATCCATAGATGCCGTTGTTGCGAACTGGTACTCGAAGTTTCCGTATTGACCGTAAAGCATCAGACCGTTTTCGTGCCAGGTAGCCGGGATAATATGTTTTTCGGTATCGGGACGCGAGACATTTAAAAATAGTGTCGGTTCATGGCGCAAGTTGATATGGCCGACGGGGATAATGAAGTTACCGGTTCTGACATTGAGTCTGTCATTGATCATAAAATCGAGCGCCGCAAATTCTACAGCCAGTTGATTGGAGTGTTCGAATTCGATTTCAGACTGAAACTTGATCCTGTCGGAGAAACTGTAACCGAGATAGATAATCGCACGGTAATTGTCTACCGTATCACTCTCAACACCCTGGTTATTGAGATAATCCGTATGTCCGTAACCGCCGATAGAGAGCTTTTCACCGCTTTTGTAAACACGTGAAGCCGCATCTCCAAGCCCGTAGTAGCTTGAAAGTCTACTGTCCGTCTTAGAGACTTTAAGTGTCTCCACCTCTTCAATCAGTGCATCGATCTTTGACTCAAGTTCTGATATATCCGAAGCATATAAAGAACCGGTCAATACCGTAGCCAGTGTAACAGATAAAAGTTTTTGCATAATAGTACCCTTATTGGTTATTATTTTAATAATCACTATCAAATAGTTGGCAAATGATAGCAGCTTTTATCTTGAGTGTCAATAGTGATAATTGTTTTCAATATCTAAATTTGAAAAAGTGTTTTTTGAAAGTGCTCCCCTGGGAAGTGGGGAGAGGAAAAAGTGTTATTTTTCGAAAGGGAAGTCTAGGAAGGCACGAAGTAAGGTGAAGTCTTGCGCGCCTGTTACCGTCGAGGCATTACTTACGGTAGTATAGGCGACAGTAAAGGTATAGAGGTCTTTACGTTCATACTCCAAAGCGAAGTTTTGCTCGACATGATCGGCAACCGTTTTGTCGTCGGCGGCAAACATCCCATAAAAGTAAGATAGTGCCATACCGTCGGCTATAGCTGAAGCGTCATACTCCAAAATGGCAATCGATGCGGTTGCGTCGCTGGTACCGACAGCGTCGATCGTGCTATCCTCCATAGAGGTGTAGTAGGCTCCGCCGCCAAGACTTCCTATAGGTGCATCGGTGCCGCTACAGCCGTTCATGGCAAGTGTAGCCGTCAGATTCATCCCCTTGAGCTCCAACGCGGCAGAGACGCCCCAGACCTTGGCATCATACTCTGTATAGGTCGTACCTCCCATCTGAAAGGTATCGCTTCCCTGGTTGACATCATATTGGGCGGAGAGGATAAAGTTGCTTACCGGAGAGAGCTCAGCCGTGTAGGTGATCTCCGCATAGAGGGTATTGATCGCTTTATGAATCATGTAGCCGTAAAGATCAAAGGTAAAAAGTTCATTTTCGCTTTTATGCCCCAAATGTACCATAGTGATACCGTCACTGATCGCCTGACCTGTAGCATCGGTGATATCCAACACCTGATGGACATCGATAAACTGGGTCTGGTCCACGCCGTTTTCCCATCCAGCCATAGAATTGATGTGTACCAGTTCAAAAGACTCTTTATAGCCGTAGCTGTAAGCGTCGAAAAGATTCGGGACCATACGTATATCGTCACCGTCGGCATGCGGTGTATCAAGTTGCTGGCGACCCACAGTAAAGTGGTGATCACCGTATTCCCCTTTGAGTGCCGCTTCGCCTACAAAACCGTAGGATGTGAGGCTGTTGCCCGGTGCGATATTAAAGTCATCGTTGCTGTTTTGACTGCTTAAGGCCTCAATCGCATAGAAAGCCACATCCGCTTTGATCCCGGTAAGGATCTCCTTTGTCGTAAACCCGATCTGTCCGCCTGCAGACTGTGACGTTTCGTCTGCCGCACCGTCAGGCTTGTTTTTTATATAGCCAAATCTCAGGTTGGCATCAAAGGTGAGCTCATTTTTAGAAGGCTCTTCGGCACAGAGGGTGGATGAAAACATAATGGCCGCTACGGCGGCTACGATCAGCTTGGACATGATGGCTCCCTTTTGCTATGGATTCTTTTGGCAATCATAATGCGTAACTATGAAGCAACTATGAAGCAACTATGAAGTTATTGTAGCCTAGAAGCGGGCAACCTGACCTTAAGAACGGGTTTTTAGGAAGTTGCCAAGCCCGATATCACTTAAGCCTTTGGCCTTTTGGAGATGGTTGTGGGCACTCTCCCAGACACGTTTAAAGTCAGCATTGGTATGGGAAAAGTGTGCAAGCACTTCATCCAGCGCTTTTTTTGCCGCATCGGTAACATCTGTCGGAAAGCTTCTGAGTTCGACACCCAGCTCTTTGAGCTTTTGTAGTGCCTGGGCGTTTTCATGGGAAAACTCATAGGCCATATGGTTGTTCATCTCGCTTGCTGCCATCTCCAAGATCACCTGATGCTCTTTGGAGAGTTTTTCCCATTTGCGTTTATTGAAGGTAAGCTCTAAGATGGAACCCGGCTCGTGCCAGCCGGAGTAGTAGTACTTGGCGACTTTGTAAAAGCCCATCTTTATATCGAGTGCCGGCCCGACCCACTCCGTCGCATCGATCGTCGAACGTTCCAGTGAACTGTAGATCTCTCCCGCAGGAAGCAAAATAGGATTGACCCCCATCTTGGCAAAGACTTCCCCTCCCAGGCCGGGAATACGCATCTTCAACCCTTTAAGATCGGCCAGGGAGTCGATCGGTTTGCGAAACCATCCGCCCATCTGGACGTTCGTGTTGCCGCCCATCATCGGGTAGAGGTTGTAACGCCCGTAGAGTTCTCTCCACAGCTCATAGCCCCCGCCGTAAAGCATCCATGAGTTGATCTCTTCGGCGGTAAACCCAAACGGCGTACCCGAAAAGAGGGTGAAAGCGGAGTTCTTGCCTTTCCAGTAGTAGGGGCCTGAATGGAACATATCGATCTGCCCAGCACTGGCTGCATCAAAAACAGCAAGCGCAGGTACCAGGGTGTTTTTGGGATAGAGCTTGATACGAAGACTGCCGCCGCTGGCCTCTTTGACACGCTCGACGAAGCGCTCAACGCCCGTTCCCATGATAGGAAAGTGTGCAGGCCATGATGTAGCCAGCTTCAGACGTACTTTTTTGTTTTTATTGACGTTGACCGCTTTATACTTATCAGTGTCAGAACAGCCTGTAGCCAAAGCGGCACCGGCGATCGCCGTACCCGTTAAAAATGTCCGTCTTTCCACTCAAAACTCCTGCTGTTTAATCTTTAAAGACGCAAAGCGTCGCGGGCCTGCCGCCGAGGCGAACCCAGTGTTAACGTAGCCAAACAGGCTTTGCCTGATCGGCGTAAGGTTTTAATAGAAGGCCGCAATAATCGCATAACAGATGAAAAACATCAGATGCGACATACCCTCAAAGTAGTTGGTCTCTCCGTCATCGGTAGTTTTCCATGCCAAGATGATGGTCAAAATCAGGGCCCCGACCTGGAGCGTATTAAAGTCAAGGGTCAGTTCGATACCGTTGACAAAGGCTAATAGCATCAAAATAGGCACGGTCAGCATGATTGATACGGTGGATGCCCCCATAGCGATGTTGACAACACGCTGCATCTGGTCATTCTTTGCTGCCTTGATCGCGGTAAAGATCTCAGGCGATACCGAGATGATAGCGATGATAAGACCGGCCAGACCCGCCGATACGCCGAACTCCTCAAAGATTGGCAGACCGTCTTTGGCAAACACCTCTGCCGTAAATCCGATAACAGCGATCAGTCCGAATATGACGATAAGGTTACTGAAGTTGGAGAGACGCTCAAAAATATAGCTATCTTGATACTCATCGATTGTCTCCTCCTCCTCATTCTCATTCAGACGTCTTTTAAGCCTGAAGATCCGGCTTCGTGCCGTCGCTTTGAAAAAGTGGGAGTGGGTACGTGTTTGGAAAATATAGATGACAATATAAAACAAAAAGAGTACGATCGAAATGGTGACACTCGCATGCAGCAGATCACCGTTGGAGTTGGTCGTATGCTTTAAAATAGAGGGAACCAACAAAGCCGAAGCCGCAACCAAAAGGATCGTCGTATAGGTACTAGAAGTATCCTGGTTGTGCTCCTGCTCTTTAAACGAAAGACCTCCGATGAAGACGGCCAGACCCAGCAGGACGTTCATATCAACGATAACGGCCGAAATGATACCCCCTTTGACAGTCTCCATCGCGCCTGTCGAGTTGGAAACTTCCATCAAGATCATAAAGAGCAGGATAATCTCTACAGCTACCGCAGAAAAGGTAAGAACGAAGCTTCCGTAAGGCTCTTCAAGCCGTTCTGCCAGGATTTCCGCCACTTCGGAAACAGTCACAGAAAGTAATGCGATAGAGGTAGCCGCCAAAAATGTAGAAAGATAGATTTGATGTTCTAAGTGTAAAAGAATCGCCAAAGTAGCGAAGAAAAGCCCTCCGATGACATCCCAATACTGCTTGATAAAGATATCAGCAGAACTCTCGGGCAGAGGGTCGACGGTGTTAGTACTCATTTATGCTCCAGTTAAAATAGACTCTGTTGCAGCGGCTGGGAACTGTTTTGAAGGATCTCCTTCGAAGCTCCGTAGATAACAGCATAGTCATAGGGACGGTGCTGTAACTGCTCTAGCAACGAGTCGTTATCATTAAAGATAACGTATTCATTATATCTTAAGTTGTTTAGATTATGTTTTAAAAAAAGATTAGTTCGAATCCAGGGGGCGATCGACGCCACCAACTCCATAAAGAGGTCGATCTGCTCTTTATCTTCGATAAATATCAGTGTCCGAGACCCTTTACCAAACTCTTTAGGCCGCAAATAGGTGTCGCAAAACTGGACATCAAACCGGGACGGGAAAACGATATTGCCCAGGTCATAAGGAATGTCAAAGTTTTTCAAAAAGTGTAAGGCCGTAATAAAGGGTCTGGCCAGTGTACCCGGTACCTTACAGCGCGGATAGAAAGCATCTTTGATCATTAAGTCCGATTCAAAAGGTGTTACGGGATGTAGGGTGATCTCATTATGGGAAAATTCCAACTGCTTGGCCGTCGGGAAAAGGGTAAGAATATCATCCTGCTCTTTGATGACGATCTTAGAAGCCTCATGGATATCCCACAGTTTCGTGACGATATCAGAAAGGTCATGATCGATCACTTTCAGCTCTCTGCTGTTTTTCAGTATCGATATGTAGGCAAGGGTAAGAGAGTCGGCATAGTAGACATCCAGCTGCTTGGGCATCAGGTGAAATCGTAAAAGCTTCAAGTGTGCCTCGAAACTCGAATCGACCTTGATCCAGGCAATCTCATCGTCGATAGTGGGGTAGTGTTTGTCGATGACAATACCGTAGGCACCGCGTTCTATAGCGGTTTGAATCTCATCACTATCGCTGTCGATGGAGATAAAGAGATCCCCACGCGCTACTTTAGAGGCTTTGTCCGTGATGTCGTTAAAGGCGCTGATCGTAGGCGTCGTAAGGAGGGTGCCGTGTATCAGCGGAAGAAGAGATTCGAGCCTCATCCAATTCCTGCGCCGGGTTTACGAGGTTTTTCAGGACGTACAAGACAAAGTCCTTCATCATCTTTGGCTGCTAAGAGCATACCTTCAGAAAGCATCCCCATCAGTTTGGCAGGTTTGAGGTTGGCTACGACACACGCCTGGGTATTAAGAAGTTCATCGGCACTGTAGTGCTCTTTAATACCGGCAATGATCTGGCGCGGCTTCTCTTCTCCAAGATCAACCTGCATTTTGAAAAGCTTTTTACTTTTTGGCACCTCTTCGACTTCAACGATAGTACCCACTTTGAGTGACGTCTGGAAAAACTGGTCGATAGTGATCAGTCCGGCACCATCTTCTTGAGCCGGAGACGCTTTTTTATCGCTTTTCTTTTCTTGAGGTTTGCTCTCGTCTTGAAGCGCAGCAGGGGCTTCGGCTAATAGAGGCTCTTCGATTCGCGGGAAAAGCGGTTCAGTCTTCGTTATAGTAAACGTTTCGAGCATCTCTTTGTTTGTGATCAGCTTGGTATAGCTTTGGTTGTTGATTTCAAAACCTAAAGCCTTGGCAATGATCTGTGTCACCTTTGGCATAACCGGGTGGATCATGACGGCAGCTCTGGCTAATAGATTGGCAATAAGCGCTACGGTAGCCAATGCCTGATCTGTCTGACCCTCTTTCATCTTGGCCCACGGGGCATGTACTTCGATCGCTTTATTGGCAATCGTCAAGACCTTCCACAGCTCTTCCAGGTAACGGTGCGTCTGCATCTGGAAGATATACCCTTCCAAAGAGTCCAGGATCTCTTCAGCCTGCGTGATCTCATCGGCATGGAATGTTGCGACATCTTTACTCTCGATAAGACCGTCAGAGTATTTTCCGCTCATACCGATGATACGGTTAAGAAGGTTTCCTAGGTCGTTGGCCAGATCCCCGTTGATACGGTTGATCAAGGCTCTTTGGGAGAAGTCTCCGTCCTGTCCGAACGGTACCTCACGCAGAAGAAAGTAGCGGAAGTTATCCAGGCCGTAGGCATCAGCCACCTCTTTAGGATCAACGACATTCCCTTTGGACTTACTCATCTTCTCGCCGTCGCGTGTCCACCATCCGTGGGCTGCGATATGCTTGGGAAGCGGCAGATCAAGACTCATCAAAAATGCCGGCCAGTAGATGGCATGAAAGCGCAGGATATCTTTACCTACGAGTTGTACATTGGCCGGCCAATAGTCAAAGAGGTCTTCAGAGTCATTGCCGTAGCCCAGTGCCGTGATATAGTTTAACAAAGCATCAAGCCAAACATACATAACGTGCTGCGGTTCGTTCATCGATTCTGGAAGTTTGACGCCCCAGTCAAACGAGGTACGGGTGATGGAGAGGTCTCTCAAGCCCCCTTCGACAAAACGTAGCACTTCGTTTTTCTTGGCACGCGGCAAAATACAATCCTCGTTTTGTGTATACCATTCGATCAGCTTGTCCTGGTATTTGGAGAGTTTGAAAAAGTAGCTCTCCTCTTTGACGACGCGTGTCTCTTTGCCACAGTCGGGGCAGAGCGTATCGTCAACCAGCTGGATGGATGTAAAAAAGGTCTCACACGAAACGCAGTAGTGCCCTTCGTAATCATCTTTATAGATGTCACCTTTTTCGTACATCTTGGCAAAAGCGTGCTGGACACCCATCTTGTGTTTGGCATCAGTCGTACGGATAAACTGGTCATAGCTGATCTCGAAATCGTCCCAGAGGTTTTTAAAACCTGCAGAGATCTCATCGGCATACTCTTGTGTCGGACGGCCGAGGTTGGCTGCAGCTTCTTCGATCTTCTGACCATGTTCGTCTGTACCGGTGAGGAAATAGGTGTTGAGTCCTGTCATACGCGAGTAGCGTGCGATAGTGTCGGCAATCACTGTCGTATAGGCGTGGCCGATATGCGCTTTGGCATTGACATAATAAATAGGTGTTGTGATATAGACTTTTTTGCAGCTGGTATCGCTCATTTTATTCCTTTTTAGATCTTGGTACAGTTAGAATTCAAATCCGCCGGTTTCACCCTTGGACATACTTTCGTAAACACTTTTGACATAGTGAGAGCGCAGTTCGCAGCCGATGACCTGCTCGCACTTCATACAGCTGTCAAAACCTTTGCCGTTTTGACAGGACTCAAGCTCCTCTTTAAGCGCTTTGAGCTTTTGGATAAACTTGTCGTCCGCCTGATTAGTTTCCATACGTCTTTAAAACCAGGTCGATTTCAGATTGGGATCCGAAAAAGCAGGGTGATGTATCGTGGATATGACGCGGGCTAAGGTCCAAAAGTCTTTTCTGCCCGTCTACAGCAGAACCCCCGGCTGTTTCGAATATATGAGCAAAAGGGAAAACTTCAAAGACCATACGCAGTTTCCCTTCCGGCTTATCAGAAGTTCCGGGATAGGAGAAGAGCCCCCCTTTTTTAAGCAGGATCTGGTGCAGATCCGGAACCATCCCGCCCGAATAGCGCAGGCGGTACCCCTCCATAAAGAGTGAATCGACCATCGCTTTATGTTTAGGCTCCCAGTTTTGCTGTGTACCGCCCGGAGCGTTGAGTTTGCCTTTTTTATCCAGTCGCAACTCTTTGACAAACTCAAAATCCCCATCTTGCAGTAAAAAGACTCGGGCACCGAACTCGTCGGCAAAGACAAGCTCTACGCGCGGGCCGTAGACGACATAACAGGATGCCGCCAGGTTCGCACCCGAAAAGTCGTTTTCATAGATACCGAAAATGGATCCTACGCTTAGGTTGACATCTACCAAGCTGGAGCCGTCAAGCGGATCGAAACCGATCAAATAGGTTCCGTGTTCGTTTAGAAGCATCGGCTCCTCTTTCTCTTCGCTTGCAACCGTATGTACGACAGAGAGCTTGCTCAGCTCCTCTTCGATGATCAGGTCACACTGGATATCGAGCTGCAGTTGGGTCTCACCCGAGCTGTTTTGCTCCTGTGAGTAACCGATGTCTTTCACATCGATGGCGTTCTTGATTCTTTTGGCGCTTCTACAAATCGCTTCGAATATATCTTTCATATCTTGTGTCATCTGATGCATTGTCAAACCTCTTTCGCATGTTTTAGGATCCATTCGATTACTTCATCGGGATCATTTAGATTTAATACCGGCAGGTGGGAAGGTATAACGCTTTTGTCAATCGTCTCATCCACAGCCAAAGCTTCCGAAACCTCGAAATAGTCCGGGTCAAGACGGTTTCTGAAAATTGCAATGCGGGGAAGGGGCAACGTCTTCAACCCCTCTACAAGAAGGATGTCAAAATCCCCCAGCAGGCCGATCATCTCTTCGAGCTCCTGGTGTTTGTGTGAAAAGAGTGTTGTCCGGGTCGGAGAGGTCACGATGACATCGGCACCTGTTTGGGCAAATTTAAAGCTGTCTTTTCCCTCTACATCAAAACGGGCTTTATCTTTAGGATCGTTTTTGATGATGGCGACATCTTTTTTGAGTTTATCGATTAAAATATTGGCTACTTTGACAATAAGGGTTGTCTTACCGCTGTTTGAAGGTCCGGTAAAGGCAACGGCTACGCGTTTTTTCACTTCTTTTGCTCTCTTTGGGCCCAAAAAAGGGCTCTTTTAATAGTTATGCAATAATAACTAAAAGATGGAAAAAATTTTATTAAAAGCGAAAAGGTAACCTCAAATTTATCCAACTTTGTCTATAATCTCTCAACTAAAAGAGCAAAGGCTGACCCTTATGAGATACCGCATGGCACTCCTGTTATTGACTTCACTGATATTGAACGGATGTTCGCCCCACGGTGCCATGGAGTATTTTGACAAAAACAGTGATTTTGAACGGGCGATGACGACACTTCGCACGGGTACGCTTGTAGAAGCGCTTAAAACCAAAGTCCTGGTTAATGTTATCTATTTAAACCGGGTTGATCCCGATACCTATAAAGAGGGAGAGCATTTTTTTGTCTCGGCCTATCGGGAAGAAGATGATAGCCAGGGCATTTTTGGTGAAGCTTTTACCCTGACGCTAAACGGAGAGAAACCTGCATTTTTTGAAGAGCTTGATAAAGAGCACCCTATAGTAGTTAGGATGCCCTTGACGGTAAAGTGGAGCCGCTACTATCATGTGCGTTTTTCCCAAATAGAGTCCAACGACATGATACTGTCGCTGCGCCACAATAGTCTGGGAACGATCAGCGTAAAGTACGCAAAAGATGAGTTAGAGAAGTAGGTTTGTTGAATATATCACGGTAGATGATATAGTTGGCCAGCACCTTCTTGCCATACTTTCTTGTCTCCGGATAGGGGATCAGCTCCATACTTAAAAAAGGTTCAAAGATTGACCTCCTTTTGAAAAAGCCCTGTTTCATAACCCTTTTGAGAAAGCCGATCCCCCCGTTATAGGCATAAGCGATCAATAGGGGGTGCTTGAGTTTCCTGTTGAGATATTTCAGATGGTGTTTGGCAAAATCGATATTGCGTTTGGGTGAAAACATCTCGGGTAGCTTTAAATGGATCTTTTTCTGTTTGGCGATTGCTTTGGAGACAAAAGGCATGATCTGCATCATCCCCATGGCGTAGACTCTGGAAAGCCCGCCCGGTATCAGACGGCTCTCCTGCCTGCCCAGTGCATAGAAAAGGGCTCTTTGAACGGCTGGAAGGTTTTTGACTTCGTTTTCATAGGGCGTGATATAGGGGTGAAGGGCATAGTTGGAACACTTCTCCAGGTAAAAGGCGTAGAGGGACTCGGTGTTTTGGTTTTCAAAAGCGGGCAGGATCTGGCACGCTCTTTCTGCGGAGATGTTATGATCTCTTTGGACCAACTGACTCCAAATGAAAGGGTTTTCCTGGGAGTAGGGTGAATCGAAAGCTCTGTCCAGTTGCGGCTGAAAGACGCCGATCGGTTTTTTGCCCAGTTTCTCTGCCGCATAGAGTGTGTAGATATTGAGATCGGTACTTCTGTAAAGCTGCTCCAGATAGTCACTTTGGCCTGTTAAAAGGTAGCTCCAAAAAAGAGCCCGGTCACGGTCTATTTGAAAATAGTCATTTTGGGCGGCAAACTCAAGGTTTTTAAGTGCGCTGGTATGGTGGTCATGCATGATTTTGATAAGGGCTATGTAAAAATGTGCATGTGCGGATATGGGGCGTCGGGGTTCAAAATAGAGCAGAGATTTTTGCAGTTTTTGCAGGTTTTTGTCAATGGCGATAATCTCCACGAACTTGTCAAAATCTTCAAACTCGCTCAGGGCATCTAAAAAGGCCTGAGTGACTCTATGGTTATAGTGTGCAGACCTGAAAGATGAGCCGACTTTTTTGAAAAGATAAAGAAACTCTTCGGGCTTTTTGATAAAGTAGCGTACCATATCCTTGGTGCTGTTCATATGGTGCAGCCAGCGGGCAGTATTGGGAACCTCTTTTTCCAAAATCCTGATCAGTTTTTTACGCTGAAAAGGGGAAAATCCTGCAGCCTTATGGGGTGAGAGCGAAAGTGCCAGGCAGGAGGGGTCTTTACTGTTGAGCATCTGGTCATGGGAGAGCTTGAAACATCTGAGTGTCTGCTTGATCTCTTTATGGGGCGATTTTTGGGCATAAGCTTTGAAAAGCTTTTTGTTGACATGATGTGTCTGGTCAAAAAGCCTCTCTACGGTGGAGGCATTTAGATCTTTGGTATGTAGAAAATGCCAGATGTAAAAGTCCTTGGCCAGAGAACGGGGATAGTTGTCTATGGTCTGCAGTGTGGGGGATTCTCCCCGCACAAGCGTCAGAAAAAGAAGTAAAAAAAAGCCCGTCCTAACCATGGTAGCTGTTGGCAAGCGGAAGGATAAATGCCAGATCGATAAACTGTAACGCGATAATGACAAAAAGCGGTGCCAGATCGATACCGCCAAATACCGTCGGTATATAGCGGCGGATCACTCTAAAAAGCGGATTGGTTAAGCGGTACAGTGTCTGGACGACAGGGTTGTACGGGTTGGGCTGTACAAAGGTAATCAGGGCACTGATAATGACCACCCAGGTGTAGATAAAGATAAGGTTGTGTAGGATAATGCCTATAGCTGCTAATGCTGTCATCTGATAATCTCCGAAAGGTAGTTTTTGATATAGGGGTAAAGCTCAGCAAGATCCGGACCATGTTCGGCACCGGTAAGCAGCAGGCGAATCGATTTAAGGAAGTTTTCGCCCTTGACACCGCTCTTTTCGATAATGTAATCTTGCACCTCTTTAAAGGTCTTAAAATGGGGAGCATCTTGCAGCAACCGTTTAAACTGCTCTACATACTCTGTATACTCTCCGCACTCTTTTTTCTCGGCAAAAATGGCTTCGATTTTGGCTCTAAGCTCTTTGGTTGTGCTGGCTTCTTCCAGGTAGATTTTGGCGGCTTTGCCGATATCCGCATCGGCGAAACCGACATAGCGTGAGAGCTCGGTATCATCCATTATCTTCAGATGCTCTCTGTTGATGAAACGGAGCTTGTCGATATCGAATTTCGCTGCAGACTCTGAAAGTGCATTCAGATCAAAAAACTCAATAGCCTCCTGCATCGTAAAGATCTCTTTAGGCGTCTTATTGCCCAGAAGACAGAGGTAGTTGCTGATCGCCTCAGGCAAGAAACCTTCTGTCAAAAGCCATTTGACACTGGAAGCGTTATCACGCATACTCATCTTTTCGCCTTTATCATTAAGGATAATAGGAAGGTGGGCATATTCGATGGATTTGGTATAACCCAAGGCGGCACGGATGGCCATCTGTTTAGGGGTATTAAAGATGTGGTCTTCACCGCGGATAACGAGGCTGATATCGCTTAGCATGTCATCAACGGCACAGGCAAAGTTAGAGGTCGGCATCTTCTCCTGGTTCAGAATAATAAAGCTGTCGATCTCTTCAGGCTCAAAATGTTTTTTGCCCTGGATACGGTCGGTAAAATCGATGGCGATCAGCGGTCTTTTAATTCTGACAGAAAAGGGTTTTGGATGGTCCAGTGTCACTTCGTCGGGAAGTGTCAGGCAGGCATCATCATAACGGAAAGGTTTTTTGGCTGCTTTGGCCTCTTCCTGTTTTCTATTCAGGGTCTCTTCGTCGCAAAAACAGTTGAATGCTATTTTGGATTGTATCAGCTGAAGCGCAAACATCTGATGCCGCTTGAAGTTTTCACTTTGATAGCTGACGCTTTCATATTCGATGCCGAAGAGGTTTAAAATATCTAAAATCTCTTTGTCTTTTCCCTCGATAGTGCGGGCTTTGTCTGTATCTTCGATTCGAATAGTCAGGCCTTCGCCTGTCTTTTTGCTCTGTAGGTAATTAAAAAGTGCAACACGCAGGTTGCCAATATGCATATCACCGGTAGGAGAGGGTGCAAAACGTAGCATCTAATTTCCTGATTTTTTATGGAATTTTAACATACTATTCTTAATGGGGTATTGTAGGGGAAATGGCAGAGTTAGCCAATGTTTTAAAAGTCAAAGGTGTATAGGTAAAATGGTTTTTGATGGTATTTAAGTTTTGGTGGATGGTGACCCCACGGAGACTCGAACTCCGGTAACATGGATGAAAACCATGGATCCTAACCGCTAGACGATGGGGCCATCTGCTTTGCAGACTGAAATTATAGCGATAAAATCTTAAATGTATTTTAAATAATAAATGTTTTTATGGAACTGTTATATTTAACATAATCGTAAAGAAAGTTACTATATATTCTATTTTTTCTGAGTAAATAGAATCTATATATGAGAAGCAATGTATCAAAACAGAACATTTAGTGAAGTGATCAATCGAAGCGGTTTGGGATTTTGTCTGGTGTCATCAGACAGTACCGTATTGGAACATAACGAGACGTTTAATGAGATGGTCAAGGCTAAAGATATCATCGGGAAGCGTTTGATCGATTATGTCGTACATAAAGATGACCTCAAAGAGCTTTTACATGCGGTTACAGATAATAAGGCTATCTCTTTACCGGTAGATTTTTATGACGGCAACGACTTTTTTTATACCAAGGCAAATGCTTTTAGCTGCGATGAGAAGGTTCCAGACGGTGCCGCAATAGGGATCTTTTTTACCGAAGTGAACCAGTTTAAAGATCTGGAGAGTGAACTGGAAAAACGGATCGCGGCCGAAGTTGAAAAGAACCGTCAAAAAGATGCGATGATGAATCAGCAGGCGAAGTTGGCTACGATGGGAGAAATGATCGGAAACATCGCCCATCAGTGGCGCCAACCCCTTAATATTTTAGCCTTGGTCTTTCAGGATATCTATATCAAGTACCAATTGGGCTCTTTGGATACCGATCAGATGGAAAAACATTACGATAAAGTCAATAACCTGATTCAGTATATGTCCCAAACGATTGATGATTTTCGTACCTTTTTCAAAAATGAGGAGAGTGACGCCCCCTTTGATGTCAACAGCGCGGTCAATGCAGTCTTTGACCTGGTGGGGACCCGGTTTTCGACGAATAATACCCAGTGCCGCATCGAAGTCATTCATAACGGTATCGTAACCGGTACAGAAAACGGGTTTAAACAGGTGATCATCAACCTCTTAAACAATGCGCAAGAAGCGATTCTTTCCAGCGGTCAGGAAGAGGGGATTATCGATATTTCAATAGAGAGTGACGGTAGCTATGTAACGGTAATGATATCGGACAACGGGGGCGGCGTTCCAACGGATATCATCAATCAGATCTTCGAACCCTATTTCACGACAAAGCATCAAACACAGGGGACAGGTTTGGGACTATTTATGTCAAAAAAGATTATTGAACACCATATGAACGGAAAGTTGGAAGTCTTTAATGAAACGAGGGGAGCGGTTTTTAAGATTACACTTCCTGCAACGCCGGGCGCTGCAGCAAAGTAAGAGCACTAGTTTTCGTTGTAAAATGAACGAAGTGCACGGATGATGACGGCATTTTTAGAGATGCTTTCCGCTTTGGCATTGTCATCAACATGCTCATAAAGATCAAGCGGTAACGAGATAGAGAATGTTTTAGTCTCTACTTTTTTCTTCTTTTTAACCAGTGATGTGATGTTTTTAAGAAGCTCGATGATCTTTTTGGTGTCGATCGGCTTTTGGATAAAGCTGTTGACACCGACTTCGATAGACTCTGAAATCTTCTGGATGTCATTGCTCGCAGAGATTACGATGATGATTTGATTCGGGTTCATTTCACGCAGTCTGCGCGATAGCTCGATACCGTCCATTTCAGGCATGACAATATCAACAAAGATAATATCCGGTTTGTTCTTTTTAGCCATCTCTAAAGCCTGTTTACCGTCAAATGCTGAGATCACATCTGAGAAAAAGCTTTTAAATGTTGAACTTAACATCTCATTGGCAGCTACTTCATCCTCGACTACCATTGCTGTCAACTTTTTTGTTTCATCTGTTAATTGAACCAAATCAATGCTTTCTGACATACAGTATCCTTTTTTGTTTTGATTATAACGTTTAATTATAAATATTTTATAACAAACACAGTTTATTGTGAATTTATAATAAAATAGTCATTATTTGGTCATTATTATAATTCGTTTTTATTTAAATGAATATAAAATAACGAGGTTATTTAACAGTTTTTGTTTATATTTTTATTTGTTGAATTCAAAAAGGCCTAAGATCATAGAGAAATTTATAACGGACCAGTACGGGTTCTTTGGGTGCAGGGTAATCTTTATAGGCCGTTTCTATCGTCTCTTTGGTTACTTTGTCCAAAAGCTTGAAGCCGGCATCTTTTAAGAGTTTGATTTTACTGATACTGCCGTCTGGAAAGAGAGTAAACTCGACGAAGTTATAACCGTAATAGTTGAAACGCGGATCTATATAGATACGTCCGATACGGTTGAGGACCCTTTGAGTAATGACCTGCATCATAAGGTGGTTTTCATTCAGATACTCTTTGGCGACGGTGGAGAGTTTGACAAAGTCGTCTCCGTAGACTTCATGAAGCATCTTCTCCTGGGGTGACAGTTTCTTTTGTGCCTGCTTCGCCTGGGGAAGATTGGAGTTTAAAATGGAATCTAACAGCGGATTGCTCTTTTTAGGCAACGTGATAAACTTGTCGCGCTTGATTCTTTTTTTAGCGGATTTTTCAGACTTTAACCGTTTTTCGGAACGCTCTGTCTTTACCGGTCGGTCTGGATCGACCGTGACAAAGGGTCGCTGTTGCGGCTGCTCTTTTTTTTGCTTCTCTTTTTTAGGCTGTTGCTCTTTTTTGGGTGCGGCAAAACGATCCTTGGGTACCATCTTAAATTGAGCCGGGTCGATCTTCGTTCTGGTGACTTGGGCAGATGAGAAGTTTTTTTGGCTGATAAGGTAAAAAATCGTTAAAATAAGTGCATATATAATTAATGTATAGATAAACGACCGTCTCAGTGTTTGCATATGACAGTATACAAAAGAAGCCGTTAATCTATTGTTTGTTTTTCAAAGTTCGCTATAATTTCGGGAAAAAGTAAGGCCTATTATGCAAACGACGCACAGTGAAGAATCTTTTGAAAAAGCAAGCCAGGTGATTCCCGGAGGCGTGAACTCTCCGGTAAGAGCTTTTAAAAGTGTCAACGGGACACCCCGCTTTATCCAAAAAGGGGAGGGTGGCTATCTTTTCGATATCGACGGAAACCGCTACGTTGACTATGTCCAAAGCTGGGGACCGCTGATCTTCGGTCACGCAGATGAGACAATTGAAAATGCGGTAATCGAAGCGGTTAAAGAGGGGTTGAGTTTCGGTGCCCCGACCGAGGCTGAAACGGAACTGGCCCAGGAGATTGTCGATCTATTAGACGCTGTAGAGAAGGTACGTTTTGTCAGCAGCGGTACCGAAGCGGTTATGAGTGCTATCAGACTGGCACGCGGGTTTACGGGACGTGACGACATCATCAAGTTTGAGGGATGCTACCACGGACACTCGGACGCTTTATTGGTACAGGCGGG
>JBFEYF010000011.1:0-20708 GCA_041562295.1 Sulfurimonadaceae bacterium | reverse complement strand
TCATAGACCAGGATATAGCCCAGAGCATCCGTCCCCAAGTAGGTCTGTATCAGAGGGATCCCCAAAAAGGAGCTGTTGGTCAAAACAGCTACAAGCATCATTGATCCGGTTATATTCTTTGAAAAACCAAAGATATTTGAAGATATTATCACCAATATAGCAGAAAAGGCCATAACCGTCCATGCCGTTACGACCGGGATAAGCATATCCATAGAGGGGGAGAGTTTGGGCACTTCCAATAAAATCATCGCCGGCAGTGCGATATAGATGATGTACTGATTGAGTGTCACTGCAGCATTATCGGGGAAGAGGCGAAACTTTTGCAGCACATACCCGATAAGCAGTGCCGTAAAGATCAATGCAAAGTTTTCCATACGTCAATACTTTTTTGATGCAATAGTATCAAAAAAGCTTCACTATATCTAGCTAACCTCTACTATGTCAAAAAGACCATTTTGCATTCACCCTTAGTGATTGATAGGTCTCTTCCCTGTCATAGACCAGCTCCGCCAGACCGTTATCGTTCTCTTCTGCCGTTTTGTCGGTAGAGATCTCGTTAAACCAGTCCAGTTCATACATCAGGTTTATCGCAAAAGTCGTGTACTTGAAGCTGTAAGTCTTATCCATGCCGAAGCGGAAACCGAACTGAAAGTTGGCTACAGTTGATGTGTCCAGATTTGTCACACCCGCCTTTTGCACTTCTTCTATACCGTACTCGCTCAGCGCTATATCACTAAGCCCCAACCCCATGCTGTACCCCAGGATAAAACCGTTGTCATACATCTTGTCCTGTCCGACGACATAGGTGAACTTTTTGGACTCGAAGCTTGGGTCGACGAAGTTCAGGTCACTGCCGCTGTTGGCATCTAGGGTATAGATCACCTGGGGGAAAATACTTCTTTCATAATCAAGACGCCAGTAGTTCCACAACCTTCGGCCCGGTGACATAAATTTCACCAGATTCGGTCTGGGTGTGAGCCGCTTAAAAGAGTAGCGGTTTTTATTCATCTCAAAATCCTGACTGCTCCCGTCACGCACATAGGTACCCGAAAAGATAGCGTCCCTGTAGATAATCTGGGTGTTCGCCGTATGGTTCAGCGTGGCATTGGTATATCTAGGTACGCCAAATCCCGCCATCAGTTGATTGATCTTGACTAAAAGCTCCTCCTCTTTTTTCAGTGCTCCCGTCTGCAGTGTCGTGTTGACATCTTCAAGAGGCGTTAACGTATTACCTTTAAGCTCATAGGAGAAGACCATATCGAATATCTTGACATTGATCTGTTTATACTCCAGTGCGATCGTATCAAAGTCATAATCTCCGCCGTCAGCCAACTGGATCAGCTGCTTATTGCCGTTTTCGTCATACGTATAGAAGTCGGGATCCGTGATCTCTGTTTTGACTTTGAGGTTCTGTCCGTCATAGCCGTAAACCACATCAACTTGAATATAATCGCTGATACGTCCTTTACCCGCACTGTTTTCAGGTATTTGAAAAAGATCGTTCGAGCGCTTTGCCATCTCCTGTAAACGCGCTTTTTTCAGCTCCTCTTTGGGTAGGACACCTGCATAAAGTGCCGCTGTTGTTACTAGATACAAAAGTATCCATACTGTTCGCATTCTTTTCCTTTAGACATTACTGTAGTGTTTGGTTGTCTCTTTTTTTCGTATTAAATGTTATTGATGTTGAAGAAAAAGAGGTAAAAGCGCCACAGAGGCGCTTAGGGGTTACGACTCCTGAGTCGTTTCTGCAGGAGCTTCTTCTGCATTATCCAGCGCAGGAAGTGCATCGGGAAGTTGCACCTTGTCCAATGTACCCAAAATGATCAGAACACCTGCGATCAGTGTCAGGTAAAAACCAAGGCCCGCAGCTTGAAAAAAGTCGCCGCCGGCATCGATCAAACTGATAATAAAAGCAGCTATGGGAAGACCGCCCGCAACAAACTTAAGGATCTTTAGGATCTTCTCATGTTGACAAATCGGGCGCATCGCTACTACCAAAAGGCCCATAATCGGGATCAACGCGATTACCAAAGCGGTAAAAGCACCGATTTTCGGAAAGCCCAGCAGACCGAAACCGTTAAAGGAGAAAGGTCCCATAGATACCCACGGGAAAAAGAAAAAGAGTACCAAACTCAACGCTGCGATGTTCTCAAGACGGGTCAACGTCTTTTTTAACTCTTTTATGTCAATGACCTTTTTGAAGTCCATTTTAGAAAAGTCCATTTAGTTCCTTAATGATGAATTATGTTATCCATTTTACTTATATCAAACTTATTTAATAATAAATCCAAAGCCCTTCATTACGGGCTTTTTGAACTATTAGCACATTTTAGTGTCCAAAGTTTGACTAAAAACCAGCTGGGTTTGACGCTGTTGCAAATAGGGCTTAGCGGTAAAAACCGTATCAAAAAGGATCTTCCACAACTGCTCAAAATGATCCCTCTCTACATCCAGCCCGCAAAGAGATTGCTGTAGCTCCCCCTCCAGTTCAGCCATCATCTTGGCATGGTAAAGGTAGCGGTAAAGGATGTCATACTCAAGCCCCATATCGATATAGGCCTTCACAAGCCGTACCATCGACAACTCTTTGGAGCCAAAACGCATCTGCGCCAAAGGGATAATAATCTCATCTTTTATCAGTTTTTCCAAGAGTGCCGCATCGATTCCGCAAGCCTCTAAAAATGCATCTTTTTCATAAAGCGGCTGATCTTTGCTCATACCGGTCAATGACTGCATTAACGGCACAAGCATCGAGGTCGAACTTGAAAAAGAGATATCGGGATGCTGCAGGATCTCTCTTATGCGTGAGATCGAAGCACCCATACCCTGCTGCATATATTTGATATAGCGTATCAGTTCCAGGTGCTGCTGACTGTAACGGTGAACATTGGGTTTGAGTTTTTCTGCTTCAGGCAAGATACCCTCTTTGATATAGTAAAGTATCGTGGATTTTGGTACCTGTGTCAGCTCCACCAGCTGGGACATCTTATAGTGCATAGCGCTCTACCCTCCATTGCGTTCTACTAAAATTATACTGTAAATTATAAAGTATTACTTGACACTTTATAATTAATAAAAATAGCTCTCTTTCCTCAACAGTGGGAATCAAGCTTCCAAAAGCGCTTCTACTTGGGCCTGTCCTACTTTGCAAAAAGCTTACTGAAGTGCATAAAAAGATGAGCCACGCTCCAGCCGCAGTCGGTAACTACACCTTTTTTTTAAAATTTTATTTAGCTTTAGACCTTTTTTTCTGATAAAATCTCAGGTACTACTATGTTCAGACGGGAGAGGGAATGTTTTTTTCACATAACAGGGAGCACGAAGAGGAGCTGGCCCGATTACAATCCAAGATCGCATTATTGGAGAGAGAGAACACCATCTATAAAGAGGCTGCCCGCTTCTCAAAAGATGAGATGCTCATTATTGTCGACAGCGACCAGCACATTATCTTTCAAAACGACAAGGCCAAGGAGACGATCAAAGATCCTGCATCACTTCTATCGACTCTAAAAACGGGAAGCGATATCGTAGAGATGCAAGACTGTACAGGAAGAGTCCTCAGCCGAAAGCTTGACAAAGAGGGGTTGACGCTTTACACGATCATCAAAAGCGATATGCGCGATACCCGTGAAAGCGATGTCCTCTCACTGCATCAAAAAGCGATATCATCAGCACTCAAAGATACCCAGCAGACCTTTACCGCGATGCTTGAAGATCTCAATACGATGAAAAACGAAGCGGGAGAGATCGCCAAAGAGTCCAAAGAGGGGCTTACCCTGGTCAAAGTGACAGCCAAAGCGATCGAACGCTTAAGCGAACATATGCACAATACCATGATGGGTATGCGCTCGCTTAACGAAAGAAGTACCGAGATCTCCACCGTCGTCACACTGATCCAGGATATCGCCGACCAGACCAACCTTTTAGCGCTTAATGCCGCTATCGAAGCTGCCCGGGCCGGTGAACACGGCCGGGGATTTGCCGTTGTCGCTGACGAAGTCAGAAAACTTGCCGAAAAGACCCAGACTGCGACCAAAGAGATCTCCCTCGTTGTCAACGCCATGCAGCAGGAGACCTCACAGGCCGAAGAGAATACGACAGAGATCAATAATGTCGTCATCAATACCCAGGAGAAGATCGAAAGTCTCAGCGACAAGATCAATACCTTCGAAGGGAACGCCTCGCGCAGCCAGTTCGAAGTCGAACATATCAGTAACAGTATCTTCGTCTCTTTGGCCAAGATCGACCATGTGCTCTATAAGCATAATGTCTACGCGCTTGTCTTCGGTGAAGAGAATGATTTTAAAGCGACTTCCCATAAAGAGTGCCGACTGGGCAAATGGTACGAAACAGGTGTAGGAAAAGAGAACTTCAGCAGTGTCCCTTCCTATGCCAATCTTGAACTGCCGCACTCAACGGTACACAATGAAGCCAACCTCCTTTCCCAAGAGTGCAGCACGCAAAAAGTGCTCTGTTCCAAAGAGGTGATCGAAAAACGTATCCATGCCATCGAAGATGCCAGTAAAAATGTCTTTAAGACACTCGATGAGATGCTTAAACAGCGCAGCGATCAGATGATGCAGCAGGCAGCTGTTAAACTTTTCCACAAAGGAGATGACCATGAGTAACTCTATTCATATCACTATTATTGACGACGAGCAGGAAATCCTCTCCATGCTGGAACGCTTTTTTGCCCGCAAAGAGGGCTATACGGTACGAACTTTTAGCAACCCCGTCACGGCACTCTCCTCCCTGCCCGAGAGTACCGATGTCATCCTTTTGGATGTTATGATGCCTCAGATGAACGGTCTGGACCTGCTTCCCAAGCTTTTGGAGAAAAAACCGGATCTGAAAGTCATCATGATGACAGCCTACTCTACGCTGGACAAGGTCCTTGACTCGCACCGTTACGGGGCATCAGACTACATCATGAAGCCTTTCCCCTCTCTGGAAAGCCTGGAAAAGAAGATCGCAGAGAACCTTAAAGACTGATCCTATCTATGTATGATCTGAACGTACTCTATGTAGAGGATGATGATGTCCTATTGGAGATCTCCGCCAAGATACTCAACCAGATCTTTTCCGGCAGGGTCTTGACCGCTGCTAACGGGAAAGAGGGGTTGGAGATCTACCTCAAAGAGCTGCCCGATCTTGTCATCACCGACCTGAACATGCCCAAGATGGACGGTCTGGAGCTTTCCAAAGCGATCCGTCAGGAAAACGCCCATGTTCCCATTATGCTTTTGACTGCCGAAAAACATGCCGATCTTGCCGAAGCGATCAATATAGGCATCGATGCCTTTTTGATCAAGCCCTTTTCCGTCAAAGAGTTTCAAAAATCTTTAGAGAAGCAGGCAAAACGGGTCACGCTGGAAAAAGATCTGGCCAAAGAGCGTCAGCTTCTAAGTCAATACAGACGTGCCGTAGACGCCAGTTCGATGATTACGAAAACGGACAAAAACGGGGTTATCACCTATGCCAATGACGCCTTTATCGAATTTACGGGCTACAGCAAAGAGGAGCTTATCGGCAGCCGCCACTCACTCATACGCCATCCCGATACGCCCAATGATGTTTATGAAGAGCTTTGGACGACGATCACGCATAAAAAAGTGTGGCACGGCAATATGCGAAACCTCAAAAAGGACGGCAGCAGCTACTTCTCCTTTGTCGTCATCGCGCCGATTGTCGATGACAGGGGAGAGATCGAAGAGTATATCGGTTTTATCCACAACATTACGGATCTGATGAATAAAGAGGCGTATGTCCAGCACCGCATCAACGAAGAGCTGACCAAGACGGTCAAATATTATGAAAAGCATGAAAAAGAGCTTCTGCACGAAGCCAAATTCTCTACGATAGGACGTATGGCTGCAGGCATTACCCACGAGATCAATACACCGCTGACCTATCTTCGGGGCAATATCGAGATGATGCAAAGCGACCTGCACAACCTTGATGAGAGTATCGCCCAAAAGCAGTATCTGCTTGATGATACCCAAACCCTTTTAGACGGGGTCAACCGTATCGCCATTATCGTCGAATCGATGCGGGAGATGGCCTCATTGACTTCGGGCAAGGTCGAAGCTCACAATATCTACAGCTCCCTTGTGACGGCATTGACCCTGGCATACAACCGCTCCAAACAGATCAGCGATATCACGCTTCAGGGGGAGCTTTTTACCCTCTCCTGCGATAAAAACCGCTATGACTTCTCCATCAAGTGTCAACACCAGCGTCTGGAACAGGTCTTTATCATCATCATAAACAACGCTTTAGACGCTTTGCTTACTATCGAGGCCTATGATGCCCGGCACCTTAGAATAGGGATCGAGGAGGAGCCGCACTCCGTCGTTATCCGCTTTGAGGATAACGGCGGAGGGGTCAAGGCATCCATCTTGCCCAAAATATTCGAACCCTTTCAAAGCACCAAAGGCTCGGGCGGCATGGGGCTGGGACTGAATGTGGCCAAACATATCATCGATGACCACTACGGACAGATCACTGCTTCCAACACCTCAGAAGGTGCACTTTTTGAGATAAAACTTCCCAAATAGTGCCTTCAAAGGGTTCCTAAGCCAAAATTGTCCTCGCTTACTGTATCATCCCGTAAAATATATAAGGATTTTCCATGCTTTTAGAACCCGGCTTTTTCGGAACCCGCGCAGCACTCTATTTGGATATCGTCAGTGCCATCGTACTGCTTCTGCCCGTTTTGCTTTATCTCTCTATCAGAGAGGCCAAAAAAGGGCGTGTGAAAAATCATATCGTCTCGCAGCTGGCGATCTTCGCAGCGACTGTCGTTACGGTCATCATCTTTGAAGTGGGTGTACGTATCGAAGGGGGATTTACCAAATTTTTAGCAAGCAGCAGCGTTTCAGAAGGCTTTTTTATTGCCTTTTTGATCCTTCATATCATTACCGCTTTAATTACGATCAATCTCTGGTCCTACCAGATCATCTCATCGGTCAAAGCCTACAAAAGAGGGCTCTTTTCTGAAGAGGTTAAACTGCGTCACAAACAGATCGGCTTTTGGCTGAGCCTTGCCATCCTTTTTACCGTGATACAGGGGATCGCTATTTACTATCTGCTCTTTATCGCCTGATCCAAAAGCATCTGTTTGGTCAGCCCCGCATCCTGTAGCTGAAGATCATAGATCTCCTGCAGGATCACAGAAAAGTTTTTAGAGGGCTTCATCCCGCTTGCTATAAGATCCTGACCCTTCACAAGGGGTTTGGGGGCAGCGTCATAGATGCCGATCTGCTTGGCCCGTTCAGCGAGCCGGGCCGCGGCAAAACTATCTGTCGCTTCGACAAGCGGCAGCCACTCCCGCACGGGAAGTATCACCGATACCTTTTTAAGCGCATAATCACTCTTGTCACCGCTTTCGTAACAGAGAAAAGCTGTGTGCAGCTGTTCTACCTTTTTTAGCAGCTGCTTACTGCTGCAAAAATGCGCGATATCGGCCAAGGCCTCCTGTATCGGTGTAAACCGGTAAAGCAGTGTCAGACGTATCTGCATGGCTTTGGCAGAGCGGTCAAGAGAGGGGAGCACCCTCTTTATGGCTGTGACCGAAGGGAAAAGCCTGTAGCCGACGCTTTGCAAAAAAGCGAAACCCGCCGAGATATCCTCCCCCTTTTCAAACCACTTCTGCACTTCGGCATAGACTCTTTCGCCTGACAGTTCCCGCATCAATCCCTGCCCGACCATGGAAGCTGCCGTATCTATAAGACGCTGTGTAGGGGAGAGCGAAAAGCGCGAGATGAACCCAACCGCCCGCAGTACCCTCAAGGGGTCCTCTGCAAAACGTGCCGCATCGATAAGGTCCAGACGTTTATGCTCAAGATCATCCTGCCCCCCGAACGGATCGAGCAGCGTTGCATCTTTCGTATCATACCCCATCGCATTGATCGTAAAATCGCGCCGAAGCGCGATCGTCTCAAACGGGGCATACGGATCCGGTGTTACCTTAAAGCCGCGGTGCCCGATCCCTACCTTGTTTTCACGCCGTGCCAGCGTGATATCAAAAGAGTACGCTTCATACTGCAGCAGGATCACCCCGAAACTTTTACCCACTTCGTGCAGTGATCCCAAAGGCGCAAGCACCTTTTGCAGATCTTCAAGGTTGGGGACTTCATACACTTCGATATCGATGTCAAAGCTCTCCAAGCCCAGCAGCCTATCGCGTAAAAACCCGCCTACGATAAGAGCCCGTCCCAGAGCATTGATCTCGTCGCAAACCGTTTTAACGGCCTCAGGCAATCTCATCGTTAATACTTTGGAACTTGAAACTAAAGACAGAGCCGACACCCACTTCGCTTTGGATCTCCAGCTGACTCTTATGAAGTTTTAGGATGTAACTGACAATGGCCAGCCCCAGACCCATGGAGTTGTCCCAGCTGTTTTTATCCACACGGTAGAACTTGGAACTGATCTTATCCAATTCCGCAGCTTCGATCCCCATACCGTGGTCAATGACCGAAAGCCGTTTCTTGCTGATCTTCAGACGGATATCTTTATCGGAATACTTCATGGCGTTGTCCAGAAGGTTGATAACGACCAGTTCGATCATCGTCTTATCCATCTGCACCATCTGCTCTTTATACTCGAAGTTTATCACCCGGTCCGGATACTTCTTCCGGATAACAGAGATCGCATCCTTGGCCACTTTCCCCAGGTCAAAAGTCTCGCTTTGAAGTTCCAGGTCCTCATTTTCCAGTTTCACCGAAAGCGCGATGCGGTCAAGCATCGTCGTGATCTTCTTGCTGTTTTGCTCGATCTTGCTCAAAAACTTTTTATAGGTCTTGGCGTTTTCAGGTGTCGGGTCCTCATCCAAAAGTGTCTGGGCATACCCCAAAATAGCGGCCAGCGGGTTTTTAAACTCATGGCTGATAGCCGAAAGCAGATCATTGCGCTGCTTGTTAATCAGCCGCAGTTTGGCCGTATATTTACGACGCTGCCGCTCTCTGCGGTCCAGCTTGGCGATCACCGATTTGAGCTGACCGGCGATATCGATAAACTCAAAGGCGTAACTCGTACGCAGTGACGCTTTGTAGTTTTTATTGGATACCTCTTTGAGATAGCGCGTCAGGGCATCCACATCACTTTTGATACGGTGACTGATGCGGTAGGCCACACCGAACCCCACGGCGATAAAGAGTGCAAAGATCAGTGTGATCTTGATCCAGATACTGTAAAAGTCCTCCATGATACGCTTAAGCGATACCGCCAGGCGTAAAAAGACATAATCATTATAGAGCTGTACCCGCTTGGCGACATAAAGAAAGTCGTGGTCCAAGCTTTTAGAGTGGCGGATCGATATACCGTAGTCATCCCTCTGTGCGGCACGGACCTCTTTTCTGTTGGCATGGTTATCCATCGTACTCTTATCTTTTTCACTCTCGGCAAGGACCAAACCCTCTTTGGCGATAATCGTCAGGCGAAGATCCGTCGTCTCCCTCATATTTCTGGCCAGAAGGTCAAAGTCCCGGCTCTTTTTGAGCTCATACTCAAGCATTCCGAGATTGTTTTTAAGATGGTGGGTGAACTGACTGATCTCGACCGATTTTAAAAAGAAGTAGTTGATCACTCCCGCCAGTACAAAAGCGAGTACAAAGACTGCCAGAAAGTTGTAAAAAAATATCTGATGAAGTCTTAACACAGCGAGTATCCAACTCCCCGGACCGTTTTAAAATAGTTTTTCTCTTTTTTCGGGTCGATCTTCTCTTTGAGACGGTTGATCGCGACATTCACGGTCTTGTCCTGAAAGAGCTCATCATTTTTCCAGACATGTTCCAAAAGGAAATCGCGTTCTAAGACGATATTTTTGTTCTCCAAGAAGGTGTAAAGCAGGTCAAACTCCAGCTTGGTAAGCTCGATACTCTCCCCGCCGACCGTCAGGCTGCGTGTCGCACCGTCCATAATAATATCGCGGTGACTGAGCTTTTGATCTTTTTTCATATCTTTTTGGCTACGGCGAAGCATCGCATTGACGCGCAGTACAAGCTCTTTCATATTAAAAGGCTTGGTGACATAATCGTCACCGCCCCGCATGAACCCCTCTTCGATCTCGCTGTCTTTGTCTTTGGCACTTAAGAAGATGACCGGAAGGTCCATACCTTCATCCCGCATTTTCTGGACAAACTCGCTTCCCTCTACTCCGGGAAGGTTTCTATCCATGATGATCAAAGAGACCTCCTCCTCCTCAAAAACATCCGCGACTTTTTTCGTGTTGAGAAACCCCAGGACCTCATATCCCTCTTTTTCCAGGTTGTATTCCAACAGCTCCAAAAGGTCCTGTTCATCTTCTACAATGACAATCAACGGTTTCATAAGCTTCTCTTTTTCAAAATATGGATCGATTGTAACATAAGAATATTTCAAAAAAGGAACAAAAGTACGATATTAGATTAATAGGAATCTTATCTTAGTTATGAGATGATTTAAGTGAGTACTTCCAAAAATCCCAGCTTATGCGCGAGATCGTATTGATCGTCTCTTAAAAGACGGCTAATAGGGTCCTTGCGAAGAGTCTGCCCTAAAATAAAAGGCATCACGAAGATTGGATTTTTACAAGTACCCCAAAGGGAGTGCAATGCGTTGCAATATACTGTTTTTACAAGAGCATGATATCGATACAGCCACGCTCAAAGAGCAACTGCTGCGTGACGGTCTGATGATGACATGCGATACCATTGACACACCCCAAAACCTGAATGAGATACTGCAGGCACAGCGTTTTGACATCTTTGTCATCGCATCCGACAACACGACCCTGCTCACCTATGCCCAGCAGCTTCTCAAAGAGAAACTCCCTTATGCACTCCCGACACTCTTTATTATGCCTGACGAAGATCAGGATGTCGCCTCAAAGCTTCGGGATTTAGGCATGAAAAACATCATCTTCAACCAGCAGTGCCAAAGCAACATCGGTTCGTTCATCTCTATGGTATTGCAAAAAGACCGCTGCCTGAATGAACTGGTCATCATGGGTAACTATATGAAAGATGCCACGATGGTCTTTTCCCGGGATGAGAATGACGAGTTTATCATCACCGATGTCAATAAAGCATTCCTCGATATGGAGGAGCATAAAAAAGAGTACTACCTTGGCAAAAAAGTCAAAAATATCACGTCACACTTCGGCCTGAGCAACATTCTTGAAGACATCGAAGAGGTCTACAACTCCTCCGAGCCCAAGCATATGCCAAGCTTTTTCTACTACAAAGATGAAAAAAGGGAGTGGTGTTCACTCTACCTCTACAAACCGACACCGGAGAAGGTCTCCCTGATCGCCTCGGACCTTTCGGAAGTCAAACGGGCGCATGACAAAGCCACAGAGAGCAACCGTTACCTGCAGACGATCCTGAATGCCCAGCAGCACATTATCTACATAACCAACGGCAGGAAGCTTATCAATACCAATAACGCTTTTTTAAACTTCTTCGGGTTTGATACGATGTACGACTTTGTCAAAGCCCATGAGATCCCCTGCAATATCTTTGAACCCAGCAGCGAACCCTTTTATATCAACCGGGGCGAAGAGAACTGGTATGATAAAGTCGCGGACAACCCCAAAGAGATCTACAAGGTCCGGATCAGGCATAACAATGCCATCGCCGTTTTCGTCCCTTCCGTGGAACCGATACTGGTTGACGGCCAAAAACAGTATGTCGTCATACTGACAGATATCACGGAACTTGAAAGTGAAAAAGAGAAACTCCGTGTCGTCGCGATGACCGATACCTTGACCGGGGCCTTCAACCGCTTCAAGTTCAATACCCTGATCGAAGAGCAGATAGCCGCATCATTGCGTTATGAACATCAACTCTCCGTCATCATGTTTGATATTGATAATTTTAAACATGTCAATGACACCTACTCCCACCAGACGGGTGATTCGGCTTTAAAAGAGCTTTCGGATATTATCCATAAAAATATCCGTAAATCGGATCTTTTCGTACGCTGGGGCGGGGATGAGTTTTTGGTCCTGCTTTCCAATACGGCACTGGATAATGCCCACAAAGCGGCACAAAAACTTGCCGAGAGTGTCAGCAAGCACCATTTTACACAGGTCGGTTCCCTCTCTTGCAGCTTCGGTATCACCCATCTGCAAAAAACCGATTCCGTCTCGACATTTATCTCCCGTGTCGATGAGGCGCTTTATCAGGCCAAGGCAGCCGGCAGAGACTGTATCAAGGTACTTGCATGATCGACTGGAAGAGACTTGACCGCAATCTGATATTTTCCAATCTTCATATCGATAAGGATGATCTGGATATCAAGCGGGTTCAGCTTATTAATTATATTATCATTCTTGCCGTTCCCGTACTGCTCTTTTTTACCTATGCGAATTTTCTTTTAAAGCAGGAGTTCTTTGCCTATTCGAATATCATCTCTGCAGCTATTATGACCCTCTCCTTCTTTTTGTTGAGAAAGTCAAGAAGCTATCTTCCACACGCCGCACATGGGGTACTTTTAGCCAATTTTTTCATCCATATACCGGCACTTTTTTATGGCGGTATAGAGAACAGCGGATTTGTCTGGTTTTTCCTCTTTCCGCTTTTTGCATTCTTCCTTGCAGGTAAAAAAGCGGGGATGATATGGGTATCCGTTTTCCACCTTATGATTTTCACGGTCTTTCTCATCAGTGACTATCTGACACTCCCTTATGAACCCGCATACCTGATCTTTTTACTGCTGGCGCTCTTTATCGAAACGATCTATGTCAACTTTTCAAACGACATCCACCTGAGATATGAACGGGAGATCGCACAGAAAAACCGCCGTCTTGAGGAGCTGACCAATCACCTCAAACAGGAAGTCGAAGAGGAGGTCGCTAAAAGCCGGGCCAAAGATATGATGCTTTCGCAGCAATCGAAGATGGCATCCGTGGGTGAGATGATGGGACATATCTCGCACCAGTGGAAACAGCCTCTGGGAACGATCAACGTCATCGTCCAGAATGTCCAGCTGGCCAGGACGCTTGACCCCGATGACTGTGCCGAGGTCGACGGTTCCCTGTCGGAGATCATCAAGCAGACGGACCTTATGGATCAGACGATTCGCGACTTTCTCAGCTTCTCCCGTCCCGCGACCGAGAACAAGCTCTTTTCGATCAAGCATGCCCTTAAAGTGATGTCGACCCTGGTCCAATCGAGCCTCATATCAAAAAACATCAGCCTCTCTATCAATACCCCGGAAACGGAATGTGATATCCAAGGCAGAGAGAATGAGTTTGTCCATGCTCTTATCAACATCATCCATAATGCCAAAGATGCTCTGGTCGAGACAAAAACCCCCAATCCCCGTATCACCATCGATCTTTTCAATGAGGGGGAAAAGACGGCCCTTCAGATCAGTGACAATGCCGGGGGTATCCCCGAAGATGTCATGGAACATATTTTTGAGCCCTACTTCTCAACCAAGCAGGAAGAGGGAGGCACAGGTCTGGGGCTGCATATGACCCAAAAGATCATCGAAGAGAGCATGGGCGGAACGATAGAGGTCTCCAATACGGCTGCCGGAGCCCGCTTCAAACTTCTGTTGTGATCGCAGCAGACACCATTAAGCTATAATTACAGCTATGATTGCCCAATCCTCAATTGAACAGCTTCGGAACCAGCTCGATATCGTCGATGTCGTATCCAACTACATCGAGCTTAAAAAGAGCGGTGCCAACTTCAAGGCCCCCTGCCCGTTTCATAATGAGGACACCCCCTCTTTTGTCGTAAGCCCCCAAAAACAGATCTACCACTGTTTCGGATGCGGTGCCGGCGGTGACAGCATCAAGTTCGTCATGGAGTACGAAAAGCTCAACTATCCCGAGGCGATCGAGAAACTGGCCAGTGACTACAACTTCCGCCTGGAGTATACCGACAACAACGTCAAACGTATCGAGACCAAGGTGATGGAGGATCTGCACCAGTGGTATAAAAAACTGCTGGACAACCACCCTACGGCCATGCAGTACCTGCTGGATCGCGGCGTCTATGAATCGAGCATCGAAAAGTTCGGTATCTGTTACGCCCCGGCGTCACATGAGACGCTCAACTATCTCAAAAGCATCCACGCCAATATGCAAGAGGCGGTGGAACTGGGTGTCGTAGGCTTTGATTCGGGACGCTATTTTGCCCGCTTTATCGAACGGGTGATGTTTCCCATCTATGCCCAAAACGGCAAGCTTGTCGGTTTCGGGGGGCGTACGATCACGGGCCACCAGGCCAAGTATGTCAACTCTCCCCAAACCAAGCTCTTTAACAAGTCACGGCTTTTGTATGCCTACAACCTGGCACGCGATACGATCTACCGTCAAAAGCAGATCATCATTACCGAAGGGTATCTGGATGTGGTGATGCTGCACCAGGCGGGCTTTACCAACGCCGTTGCGACCCTGGGCACGGCACTCACCACGGAGCATATCCCGCTACTAAAAAAAGGGGATCCCAAGATCATCATGGCCTACGACGGGGACAATGCCGGTATCAATGCGGCACTCAAAGCCTCCAAGATGCTCTCTGCCGCCGGTATGGACGGGGGCGTGGTCCTTTTCGGAGAGGGGCTGGATCCCGCGGACATGGTCAAAAATGACCGTGTCAATGAGCTTAAAGCGATGTTTCACGAGCCCAAAAAACTGCCCGACTTCGTTTTGGAGACGATCATCTCCCAGTATGATATGAACGATCCCAAGGATAAAGAGCGGGCACTGCACGAGGCATCCGCCTACCTCAAGACCCTCTCCCCGATCATGCAAGAGGAGTATAAAGGGCTTTTGGCGGCACTTTTGCGGGTATCCCAAGGGGTGATTCGGCTTAAACCTTCGGATAAAAAAGCGCCTGAAGGGGCTGCCATACAACAGCACAACCGTGATATCTGGGAGTTGACGCTTCTAAAGACCCTGCTAGAAAACCACGCCCTGATCGACAACATCATCGACTATCTGGATGTCCATATGCTCAGCCGCCACAACCATGAATACTCGCTGATCCTCGCTTCACGTTTTGATGATCCCGCTCTTATTTCGATCACTTTGGACGATACGATCAAGACCTTCGCCGATGAGGATCTGCAAAAAGAGCTTTTACATTTTCTCAGCAACTACTACAGCAAAACACTCAAGTCGATCACGGCACACCATAACCTCTCCTTCGAAGAGCGCACCCAGAGGATCCGCTCGCTCAAAGAGAAGATCGCTACACTGCGCCAGGGAAAACTGGTCACAATTTAAAACCCTTCTCCTGCCTACTCCAAAGCCTCTTTACGGTCCAAAGCCCAGCTTTTTAAAGCGTTGTCAAACGCTTCTAACAGTGCACTGCTTTTTTTATACCCGACGCTTCGCCATACTTCGCCCTCTTCGGGATCGATAAAAAAGAGTACCGGCTTGGGTGTTCCCCGATAACACGGGGGTACCTCATCGGTATCACTGTTGAGTATCAACGGCACAAAATGTTCCTCTACAGCGCGTTTTACTAGGGGCTGTGACAGGGTCTCTCTTTTAAGCTTTTCACACCAGGGACAGCCGTTTTGTTCGACTAATAGCATCACCATCTTATCCTCTTGTGCTGCTTTTTTCATAACCAGATCCCAGTTTAAGTGATCATGTTCAGCCCCCAGCGCATTGAAACCTGCCATGAAAAAAAGTATACATCCCCACACACCTATGCTCATCATCCTGTTCCCAAGTGTGAACCTGTCAGCTATTCTACAGGCTCTTTTTTTATCAGCTCCATTGAATCATAAAAAGTGTAAAGAAGCTATTAAAAAAGGCAACATGAAGGATGATTCAGCCCCGAGGAAGGGCTTTATAAGAGGGATCAGCTATGCTGCAGCTTGCTGCTTTTAACCGTACTGTTTTTCGCTGATCCGCACTTGCTCGCACCGCATTTATGTGCGGCACACCCGCTTAGTGAAGCAGCACTCACAACCAACGCAGAACCTAATACCATCTTGGCGACATTTTTTTTTGTTGACATAACAACTCCTTTGAAAAAGATGCGTTATCGTAACAACTTTATCTCATCTGCGTCAGTGACTTCGGTCACACAGTCACTCTTTTGTCTCTGCCTTTTTAAGCACTTCAGTGACTACGGTCCCGCTTTCGGGTCTGTAATATAAGAACCCCTGTGCCTCAAAGCAGTCGTTTTTCATCAAAAAATAGGCTTGGCTCGGGGTCTCTACCCCCTCTGCGATGATACTAAGCCCCAAACTCTTGGAGAGGGCGATGATCGCCTGGGTTACGATCATATCGTCTTTATCTTCAGGTATATCACGGACAAACGACTGATCTACTTTAATCTTATCTACCGGAAGCCGTTTCAGGTAGGAAAGCGATGAGTGTCCGGTTCCGAAATCGTCTATCGCAAGTTTGACCCCCAGTTTTTTCAGCTCCTTGAGCACGAGAATCGAATATTCCGGATTACGCATGATCTGGGTCTCGGTAATCTCAAAAATCAGCCTGCTCGTCGCGATACCCGTCAAGGCGATCATCTTTTTGATCTCATCTATAAAATCGCTCTGGTTAAGCTGTACCATTGAGAGATTCAGGGAGAGGATCCCCGGATCAAGCCCCGAACTTTGCCATGAGACAAACTGCTGCATGGCACGCTTCATAATATGACGGTCGATCTCAACGATCATGCCGGTCTCTTCTGCCAAAGGGATAAAACTGCCCGGCGGTACGAGGCCCTGCTGGGGGTGATTCCATCGGGCAAGACTCTCCATACCTACGATCTTTTCGCTCTGCATCTCAACTTGAAGCTGATAATAGGGTTCAAATTCACCCCTGATGATTCCCTGGCGCATCTGGGATTCCAGAGTCACACGTTCCAATGCTTTTTGCGTCATATCATCCGTATAAAAGTGATAGGTGTTGCGACCGTCATCTTTGGCCTTGTACATGGCCGCATCGGCATTTTTTATCAGTTCATCCGGCTGCAGACCGTGCTGCGGGTAGACCGCGATCCCCATACTCCCCGTGATATAAAGCTGGCGCTTTTTCAGATCGAACGACTCTTTGAAAACACCCATAATCTTTTGGACCGTGTCGATGATAAACGTTTCGTCCGAAATATCATCAAGCAAGAGGATAAACTCATCTCCCCCGAGCCTTGCTACCGAATCGCTGCCCCGTACCGTCTGATTCAGTTTTTGGGCGACCAATTTCAGAAGCTGGTCGCCGAATTCATGTCCGAACGAATCGTTTACCTCTTTAAACCGGTCCAGGTCGATAAAGATGACCGCAAGCTGTTCTTCATTGAGCTGGGCGGATTTGACCGCCTGCTGCAGCCTGTCGATAAAAAGTACCCTGTTGGGCAGCTGCGTCAATGCATCGTGCTGGGCCTGATACTGAAGCTTGAGTGTACGCTCGTCAAAAGCAGCCGCCAGCTCCTCAAGCTCGTCATCGGTCCCCAGCGGGCTGCAAAGCACATCATTGCGCTCATCCGAAGCCTTTACCCTGCGGTAGAGTTCCAAAATAGGTGCCGAGATCGTTTTACCTATCACCAAGGCCCCGTAACTGCCCAGTGCGATAAAGAGTACACCGACCAGGGCCAAAACAAGGAGGGTATCGCGCAGCGGTGCGTTATAGATGGATGTCGGCAGTCCGATCTCCAGTGAGATATCCAGTTCATGCGTAAAAAACATCGTTTTATCGGCACGATGAGCTACAAGGTGATACTCTTCCTTGGCATTCCTGTTTTTTTCAAAGATGGTATGATTCTTATGGATAAGCTTGATGCAGGAACTCTCATCTGACATCAGCGTTCTTTGGGCTATCGTCACCGTACTGAAAACTACGACTATCGCTCCCTGGGTCGTATCATAATATTTGATCGGAGCAACCACGACCAGCTGCTGACCGTTTTGCTGCATATAGTACGCTGTCTCTCCCAATGCCAATGCCGCACGTAATTGTGGGGATTCGTTATAGCGGGGAATATGCTTTTGTGTCTGAAATATCGGTTCGCCGCCGAAATCGACGACATTAAGCGAGATGACATCCTTGCCTTTCATGAAATTATCCGTCAAATGGGTAAGGTACCGTTCCCTCCCCTGGGCATCCGTCAGGGCATTGACCATGAGCTTATTGGTCGTCAAGAGTTTCGTATTCTCCACCAAATAACCAATGCGCTGTTCCAGTCGCTGATGCAAGGAAGATGCCTGATTGGCTAAAAGTCTGTGTGTCTGCTCAGTGATCTGACGCTGGGCAAGATAGGTTATAAATATCGTCATCAAAAGCATCGCACCCACAATCAGCAGGCCGTTCATCTTTACAACCCTGTCGCGTATACTTTTTTTTCTGAAACCTTCTGTTTCAAATCTTGAGATATCCCGCATCACGGTATCTTCTTGTCTCTGTAGACCGGTATGATAATACCCCGACTGTCATATTTAGCCAAATAAAAGTCCTCTAGAGCCAATGCATCATGCTTTTGCGGTGAGAAAGGACGTTCATAATATTTGACGACACCCTCATAAGGGGGCAGATGTTCCAAGGCCTCCCTCACCTTGGCCCGATCTGTCGTACCCGCTTTGGTGATCGCCATAGCCAGCATTTTTACCAAATCATAGGCGTGGGCCGCACCCGTAGGCGCCTTAATCTCCCTCGCACTGCTTACGCGATATTTTTTTAAATAGTCCAAAACAAACTTTTTGGCCGCTTCGCGCTTAGGATGCAGTAGAGATACTGTCTGTACAAATTCAAAGTGAATACGCTCCAACAACACCCTGTTTTTTTGGTAAAAAGCTCCTCCCACTACACCCCAATGCGCGATGATCGGCATCTCTATTTTCGCTTTTCCCAGGGCCCGGACAATAGCGGAGCCCTCGACGGGGTTAGCCACAAGAATCAGGCAGTCGGGCTTGCTACGACGGACCTGCTCCAGCTCTTTCTCAAAAAGCTCCTCTCCGCGGTTAAAAACGACGGCCTCGGCTCCCATCACCCCATCATGGAATGTTGCACCCAATCCTTTTACAAAACCCCTTCCCCAAACCGAATTTTCGGCCAAAATCAACGGTTTTTTACCGTGAGTCAGTGCATGTCTGATCAGAAATTTTGAAAGAAACCGGTCATTGGCTGAAACCCTGAAGATATATCTTGACTTTTGACCATTTTCGGTCAACTCAGCCGCCGCAGCCCACGGAATCAGATAGGGGATCCTCTCGTTTTGGATTGTCTCCTTCTCACCGCTTATGATTGCGCTGTGCTTGCCCCCGATAACGGCTACAAGATCCTCACGTGCGGCAAATGCTTTGACATTATGTATCCCCTGACTGGTTACCGTTCTATGATCCTTAGCGATAACGGCCAAAGGCCTGCCCAGAAGACCGCCGGCTCTGTTGATCTCATCCACGGCAAGTTCGACACCCCGTTTGATCGCCAAGCCGGCCACACTGCTGTCCATAGACAGATCCGCATCGACTCCGATCACGATCTGTTTTTTGGATTGCTGTTGGGGACCATATTTTTTCATCAAAAGCTCTTCGGTCTTGGAAATAAGATCCGTACCGATCAGCGGTTCGAACTGCTTGGCGATATGTGCTGTTTTTTGCGCAAACGCTTGACGCTGTTTTGGAGTCAACCGGTGTATCGTAACGCCTTCACTTTGGATCTGTTCTAGCAGTTTGGCTTCTCTGGTCTTCGTCTCATTCCGTTCCCAGGGTGTTACCTCCTTTGCCGTCTCAACAAGTAAAGTCCGTACCCGAAGCGGTAATGTGTCAAAAGATTTTTCGCTGATGGAGAAGACATACCCCAAATAGGCATGTTCACTCAAAATAAGGTGGGACTGCACTTTGTGAAATCCCATACTAACGATCGCTATAAGCGGGTTTTCCTGCCCCTCTACGATACCGTCTTTTAAAGCCTTTTTTGTTGCATGAAAATCTATCGGCAGCGGCTCTGCGCCGAACGATTTGAACTGTTCCATGATAATACGGCTTTTCATCACCCGTATCTTTGTACCCTCAAAATCTTCAGGCTTCACCAAAGGTTTATTGCCCGTGAAGTGCTTAAACCCGTTCTCCCAAAACGTCACACCGATCAATCCGATCGAACGCAGTTTGTTTAAAAGGATCTGTCCCGGCTCCCCGTCCAGCATCGCATAAAGATCTTCACGGCTGGGGAAATAAAACGGAAGATCCGCATACTGCATCGATGGTACCGCGACACTCATCTTGGCTGTAGGCGTCAAGAGAATATCCAGTTTTCCGTTACGCGCCATCTCGACCATCTGGTGGTCATTGCCCAGCTGTTGAGCGGGGAAAACATCGATCCGGACCTCTCCGCCGCTTTTTTCATGGATGAGCTTTGCATAGCGTAAAGCAGCTTGATGCAGTGCCGAATCTATCGGTGTATTATGACCAAAACGCAGATAAATCGGTTTAGTTTTTTGTTCATTGAGCAGATAGGATGTCTTTGAAGGTTTGATGAGAAGATAAAATGCCAGCGTACTGACCGTCATGACAATAATAAAGAAAATCATCAATTTCAATAGATTCATGCAAGACTCTTGAAGTAGTTTCTTGCATAGAGTTTAGTGCAATTGTTTTGACAATGTACTTAAAGAGGGTAAGTAATAATCTCTGTCACCCAAAGAGCCCCCATAAAGCTCCCTGGTTCTCTAGATTGTTTCAGAAGAAAGCTCTTTTATAAAACTTCGCTACTTCTTACTTATCCAGACGGTTGAAGTGGGGCAGATACTGCATCGTCTCAT
>JBFEYF010000010.1:0-21116 GCA_041562295.1 Sulfurimonadaceae bacterium | reverse complement strand
GATCCCGAAAAGATGGCTGAACAACTGATGCAACTTTTTGAAGAGCCTTTTTATGTTTCCGAACATGAGTTTTTTTTAAGCTGTTCTATCGGTATTGCCCAGTATCCCGAAAGTGCCGATAACGGCTCTGAACTCATTAAAAATGCCGATACCGCCATGTACCGAGCCAAGCAGGACGGCAAAAACGGCTATACCTTCTACCACCCTTCGATGGAGTCTGAAGTTACTGACTTTTTACGCATGAAGACACTCTTGCATAATGCACTGGAAAAAGATTTTTTTACCCTCTATTTTCAACCGCTTATCGATGCTCAGACACTCTCGTTAAAAGGTGCTGAAGCACTTTTACGGTTTCACCATCCCGATGCGGGTGAGATCTCTCCGCAGGATTTTATCCCTGTCGCCGAAGCGACAGGAGCGATCCTTCCTATCGGGAACTGGGTTATTGAGCAAAGCTGTGCCTTTATCAGTGAGTATCGTGCCAAAAAAGGTGTACCGATTCCCGTATCGGTCAATATCTCGGCCAAACAGTTTTCACAAAAAAACCTCGATCAGATCATAAGCCAGGCTCTCAACCATTATGATATTGATGCCCAACTGTTGCATCTTGAACTGACAGAATCGGTTATGATGGAGGATATCGACATCACACTCAGTCAGTTAGAGAAGATCAAAGAACTGGGTGTCAAGATATCTATTGATGACTTCGGTACCGGGTACTCATCCTTTGAATATCTTGGAAGATTCCCGGTCGACACGATAAAAATTGACAAATCATTTATCCTCGGGATGCATAAGGAAGCTCATAAAAAAAGTATTATCATGGCTATCATATCTTTGGCCAAGGCGATGGGACTTGCTGTGGTAGCAGAAGGTGTCGAAGATGATAAAGCGGTGCAGTTTCTTCAGGATATGGGGTGCGATACGCTTCAGGGGTTTTATTTCAATAAAGCATTGCCAAAAGAGCTCTTTTTAACATCGGTCAACTGATGCCTGAGGCACCAGCTGCACAACCGTTTTAGTCTCTGCTTGCCAAGATCTCAACAGTTTCGATAATATCGCCGCCGCTGATAGAGTCCAATACAACCATAGAGTCTGCATCTTCAGTTTCAATGCCGCCAAAAACCGTATGAACACCGTCAAGATGAGGGCACGGAACAAAACAGATAAAGAACTGGCTTCCCCCTGTATTGGGACCGGCATGGGCCATAGATAGCGTACCTTTAACATGCTTAGAGGTGTTGAGTGCCGTTTCACAAGGAATAGCCCAACCAGGACCGCCTGTACCGGTACCGTGTGGACAACCGCCCTGAGCCATGAAGCCTGGGATCACACGGTGAAAATTCAGACCGTTATAAAAACCGTCATTGGCCAATGCCGCAAAGTTTGCTACCGTATTGGGAGTCTCTTCATTATAAAGCTTTAACCAGATAACACCTTTGGAAGTCGTCATCTTTGCATATTGATAAGAAGCCTGCTCTTCAGGCGTTACATCATAGATTTTCAAACTCATAAAAAACCTTTAATTAAATTTTTTCGACATTATACCGATATTTTTTCAAGCACTCTATTTAGGTCTGGAAATTCATTTTGAAATCAGTTATCACAAAAATTTTACTCCTGTCGCTCTTCTCCTGCCTAATGACAAGCACCCTGTATGCAGAGGAAAAATATGGACGTGTCGGCAGTGCCGAATACTCTTTTTTCACCTACAAACCTATCTATTTCGGACTGACCGCCCGATACAGTGAAGAGGGTCATATCAAAGAGGGTAAATTTCAGATAAGCTTTAAGTATGAGATCCTGGATGAGAGTTCTTTGTTTTTCAGCTATACCCAAAGAAATATCATTAGCTATCAAAAACAATCCTCACCTATGTCCAGTACCGAATACACTCCGGAACTCTTTTATGTTATGGAGACCGACAACACCTCTACCCCGTTTGTCCAGTTGGGCATCTATAAACACCAGTCCAACGGAGAGCCCCTACCTACTTCTCTTCAGTGGGAGACCTCCTATGTGGAGCCCCATTTTGTTATCAACGAGGAGTTTGCACTTCGTGTCACCCTCTGGGTCCCCTTTTTGTTCCAAAGTGAAGATAAAGTGACCGGTGGTATCTCCGAGATTTTCGATTACTACGGCGGCGGTGAAGCCGCTTTGATCTACACTCCCGATAACGGGGACCGGCATACACTTATGTACAGAGAGGGGCGTCCTACCGGCGTCTATGCTCTTGAATACCAATGGGATATTAAACTCAACAGGGTCTTGCCTCAAGTCGAAAAATTAAAAAACTCCAACACCTCCTTTTTTCTCCAGGCCTTTAACGGTTATGGCGAAACGCTTCAGACCTACAATCAAAACACGACACGCGTCATCATTGGTATATCTCTTACAAGATAATCAAAGCTTCTTCTGCTGATCCAACAACCTTAGACAAACTTTTAAAAAAAAATCGGTTTTCTCTTCATACAGCTTTTTAATAAAGGAGTGACTACTATATCGTACTTTTTAGTTGTAAGGATACCGATGCAAAGCCACTATATAGACCCTATCAAAAAACACCCAAGCTTTATCAAGCTTCAAAAAGAGCGCAGAAAACTGGCTCTTATATTGAGCAGTTTGGTCCTGCTTATCTACTTTTCGTTTATCCTATCTATTGCGTTTGCACCGCAACTTCTTTCCGCTCCTGTAGCTAGCGGCAGTGTCATCACCGTAGGTATACCTATAGGGATCGCTATTATCCTTCTTTCCTTTATCTTGACAGGTATCTATGTCTATATTGCCAACAAGCAGTTTGACCGCTATACCCAAGAGATCCATGCTGATGTGGTGGAGCTGTAATGAAAACTATACTATTTTTCCTTTTATCTGCATCCCTTCTTTTTGCTGACGCCTTGACCGAAGAGGTTGTCAAGCAGCCTTTAAACCTAGCTGCGATCTTTATGTTCTTTCTCTTTGTCATGGGGACTTTGGGTATTACGTTTTGGGCCAGCAAACGCACCAAGAGTGCGACGGATTTTTATACAGCGGGTGGCGGTATCACCGGCTTTCAAAACGGTCTGGCTATTGCAGGGGACTATATGTCTGCGGCCTCTTTTTTGGGTATTTCAGGGCTTGTCTACCTTAAGGGTTTTGACGGTCTCATCTACTCTATCGGCTTTTTGGTCGGTTGGCCGATCATTCTTTTTCTCATCGCGGAACCGTTAAGAAACCTGGGTAAATTTACCTTTGCCGATGTAGCTTCTTACAGACTGCGCCAAAAACCGATCCGGACTCTGGCTGCGACCGGGTCAATCGCTACCGTAGCCCTCTACCTGATCGCACAGATGGTCGGTTCGGGCAAACTGATCGAACTCCTTTTTGGCCTCGATTATGAAGTGGCTGTAGTACTTGTGGGCGCCCTTATGATCCTATATGTCACCTTCGGCGGTATGCTTGCCACAACCTGGGTTCAAATCATCAAAGCCTTTTTACTCCTATCCGGGGCAACCTTTATGGCCGTTATGGTCCTGAACTTTGTCGATTATGATCTCTCGACACTCTTTACCAAGGCGATTGAAGTACACCCTAAAGGGGAGGCGATCATGCAGCCGGGCGGACTGATCTCCGATCCCTACTCCGCCATCTCTTTAGCTGTCGCACTGATGTTCGGTACGGCCGGACTTCCTCATATTCTTATGAGATTTTTTACCGTAGGCGATGCCAAGGAAGCTCGCAAGTCGGTGTTTTATGCGACAGGCTTTATCGGCTACTTCTATATCCTTACCTTTGTTATCGGGTTCGGGGCGATTTTGCTTGTCTTTAATAATCCGCACTACTTAGATGTCGCTAAACAGGCCCTAACAGGAGGCAGTCCGATCATCGGCGGTAACAACATGGCTGCTATCCACCTGGCCGATGCCGTAGGCGGAAGTATGTTCCTGGGCTTTATCTCCGCTGTCGCTTTTGCTACGATTTTAGCCGTCGTTTCGGGCCTGACTCTGGCAGGGGCATCGGCGATCTCACATGACCTTTATGCCAATGTCTTCGGCAAAGATGTTACCGAATCCAAAGAGATGCGCGTATCCAAGATGGCGACCATCGTTTTGGGTGTCGTGGCTATTCTTCTGGGTATCGCTTTTGAAGAGCAAAACATCGCTTTCATGGTAGGTCTAGCTTTTGCCATTGCCGCCAGTGCCAACTTCCCGGTACTCTTTTTATCGATTAAATGGTCACGCCTGACAACCCGCGGTGCCGCGATCGGCGGTTCATTGGGTCTGGCGACAGCAGTGCTTTTGGTTATCACAGGTCCTATTGTTTGGGTAGATATTTTAGGCTTTAAAGAGGCTCTGTTCCCGTCCAAATATCCGGCACTGATATCGGTCAGTGTTGCCTTTATCTCGATCATTGTGATCTCACTGCTTGACAAAAGCCAAAGTGCACGTGACGAGATTGTTTCTTTTGAAGCACAATATCTACGTTCGATGACGGGAATCGGGGCTGAGAAAGCCTCCGCCCATTAAATTATGCTACAATCAAATCATGTCTAATAAGGATTATTAAATGAGTAAACCTATCTTCAAACCAAATAAAGATTTTGCCAAAACGGCACGTATAAAAAACATGTGTGAATACCAGGAGCTTCAGGATTGGGCGACTGAGGATTATGAAGGTTTTTGGGACCATTTTGCCAAGGATAAGATCGACTGGATCAAACCTTATAGCAAGGTACTGGATGAGTCCAACATGCCTTTTGCCCGCTGGTTCGAAGGGGGTCAGCTCAATGTCTCAGCCCAATGTATCGACCGCCATTTAGAAAACAGAAAGAACAAAGCGGCGATCATCTTCGAAGGAGATCGCGGTGACAAGCAGATCATCACCTACTTAGAGCTTTACTACAACGTCAACCGTTTTTCCAATCTTCTAAAAAATGAGTTCGGCGTCAAAAAGGGTGACCGTGTCGTCATCTATATGCCGATGATCCCCGAAGCCGCCTACGCGATGCTTGCCTGTGCCCGTATCGGTGCGATCCACTCGATCGTTTTCGGAGGCTTCTCTGCCGAGGCTTTAAGAGACAGAATCGAAGATGCCGATGCAAAAGTGGTCATCACGGCTGACGGTGCTTACAGAAAAGATAAGCCCTATATGCTCAAACCTGTCGTAGACCAGGCGCTGGAAGGCAATACGCCGGTCAAAAAGGTACTGGTAGTCGAGCGCAATCACGAAGATGTCAACTGGGTGGCGGGACGCGACTACTCCTACAACGAACTGATCCAGTCCCAGGGTGTTACGTGTGAACCGGAAGTGATGGAGAGTGAAGATCCGTTGTTCCTGCTTTATACGTCAGGTTCTACGGGTAAACCCAAGGGTGTCCAGCACAACCAGGCGGGGTATATTCTTTGGGCGCAGATGACGATGGAGTGGGTCTTTGACGTCAAGGAAAACGATACCTACTGGTGTACGGCCGATATCGGCTGGATCACGGGCCACACCTATATCGTCTACGGTCCTTTGGCTATGGGTGCAACGACCGTTATGTTCGAAGGGGTACCGACTTACCCGGATGCGGGACGTCCCTGGAAGATGGTAGAGGAGTATAAGATCAACCAGTTCTATACGGCCCCTACGGCGATCCGCGTACTTCACAAGACAGGTGAAGATGAGCCGAAAAAGTATGATCTTAGCACTCTGAAAGTCCTGGGAACCGTCGGTGAACCGATCGATCCTCCGGCTTGGAAGTGGTACTACGAAGAGGTAGGTTCTTCTAACTGTGCCATAGTAGACACCTACTGGCAGACGGAGACGGGCGGTCATATCGTCTCACCGATCCCGGGTGCGACACCGATTAAACCGGCCTGTGCCACCTTCCCGGTTCCGGGTATCATGGCGGAGATCCTTGACCCAGAGACAGGCGAAAAGGTAGGTCCGGGCGAAAGCGGCTATATGTGTGTAACGCGTCCCTGGCCTTCTATGATCCGTGGCGTCTGGGGCGATGATGAGCGCTTCAAAAAGTCCTACTTCGGCGATGTGAAAAAAGACGGTAAACCGGTCTACTTTACCGGTGACGGCGCCAACTATGACGAGGACGGCTATATCACGATCACGGGACGCACCGATGATGTTATCAACGTATCGGGTCACCGTATGGGAACAGCTGAAGTCGAAGCTGCGATCAAAAAACATCCTAACGTAGCCGAAGTTGCCGTTGTGGGTAAACCGCATGAGATCAAGGGTGAGGGTATCTTTGCCTATGTGGTACTTAAAGAGGATAACGGTGTAGCTGACGAAGTCGAAGAGGTCAAAGCGATCAACAACGTGATCAAGTCTGAGATCGGTAATATCGCCCTGTGTGACGATATCATCTTCGCTCCGGGGCTGCCTAAGACACGTTCGGGCAAGATTATGAGACGTATCCTGCGTTCACTGGCCAAAGGCGAGGCGATCACCCAGGACATCTCCACACTTGAAGATCCATCGGTCGTCGGTAAACTCGAAGCGATGATCAAGTAAACCCCTCTCAAATCAGAAGTCTTTTTAGGCTTCTGCATCATTTTATCTGCACGGGTTTTACCCCTTTTTCATAATATCCTATAAAAAACAGAGATTCTTCATAGAGTTGTGCTAGAATTATTTCAGACACTTCAAAGAAGGATCTCTGATGCCAAAACCCACCCTTTTTTATCCCGATAAAAGTTTCAGTTCCCAAGCCGCCATCAAAAACATGCAGGAGTACCAAAAACTGCAGGATGAAGCGAATAGAGATTATGAAGGTTTTTGGGACCGTTTTGCCAAAGAGAAGATCACCTGGGTTAAACCCTACCAAACCGTATTAGACCAGACCAAGGCCCCGTTTTACCGATGGTTTACCGAAGGCACACTCAACGTCAGTGCCCAGTGTATCGACCGTCATCTTCAAGAGAAGGCTGATAAGACAGCGATCCTCTTTGCCGGTGAGCGCGGTGATATAGAGCCAATCTCCTATGGCGAACTGGCCAAACGCGTCAATAAGACCGCCAATCTGCTTAAAAACCATTACGGCATCGTCAAGGGAGACAGAATCCTGCTATATATGCCGATGATCCCGGAGACCATTATCATGATGCTGGCAATCATCCGTATCGGTGCCGTGCATTCGGTAGTCTTTGGCGGCTACTCCTTTGAAGCGATCAGAGACCGTGCCGAAGATGCCCAGGCCAAGCTTATCGTCACGGCAGACGGCGCATTCAGACACGGTAAGCCCTACTTTCTTAAAGAGATCGTCGATAAAGCGTTGGAAATCGGGTGTGAAACGGTTAAAAATGTACTCGTCGTTGCCAGAAACCATGAAAAGATCATGATGAAAGAGGGACGGGACCGATACTATCATGAGTTGATCGATGCCCAGTCAGATATCTGTGAACCTGAAGAGCTCAGCAGCGAAGATACCCTCTTTTTGCTCTATACCTCCGGTTCTACGGGTAAACCCAAAGGTGTCGAACATACCCAGGCCGGATATATCCTCTGGGCTCAGATGACGATGGAGTGGGTCTTTGACATCAAACCCGATGATATCTACTGGTGCAGCGCCGATGTGGGCTGGATCACGGGTCATACCTATATCGTCTACGGACCGCTTGCCTGCGGGGCTACGACCGTCGTCTTTGAAGGGGTACCCACCTATCCTGATGCGGGACGATGGTGGCAGATGATCGAGCAGCTCAAAGTCACCCAGTTCTATACGGCACCCACCGCTATCAGAAGCCTGAAAAAACTGGCTCCCGATGCGCCAAGCAAATATGACCTCTCTTCGCTGAAGGTATTGGGAACGGTCGGTGAACCGATCAATCCCGAAGCCTGGATGTGGTACTTCAACGAGGTGGGTCAAAAGCGCTGTTCTATTGTAGATACCTGGTGGCAGACAGAGACCGGAGGCCATATACTCTCACCGCTTCCGGGAGCCACACCGATGATCCCGGGATCGGCAACCTTCCCGCTTCCGGGTATCATGGCGGAAGTCTTGGAAGAGGACGGCACACCGACGCCGGTAGGACAAAAAGGTCTGCTGTGTATCACCAAGCCCTGGCCGTCGATGCTAAGAAGTGTCTGGAACAATCCCGAACGCTACAAAAGCTCCTACTTCGGTGACGTCAAAAAGGACGGCAAACCGGTCTACTTCTCGGGAGACGGGGCTATGGTCAACGAGGAAGGCTATATCACGATTACCGGCCGAACTGACGATGTCATCAAGGTCTCCGGCCACCGTATCGGTTCAGCAGAGGTCGAAGCCACTATCGCCAATGCCGCCTGTGTGGCAGAAGTCGCCGTCATCGGAGAACCCCATGAGGTCAAGGGAGAGAGCCTGTGTGCTTTTGTCGTGGTTAATACAGCCTGCTCTACCGACCACAAAAGCCTCTCTGCAGAGATCAATACAACCTTAAGCGATGAGATGGGACATATCGAGGAGATCGACCGCTTTATCTTTGTGCCGGGTCTGCCAAAAACCCGTTCGGGCAAGGTGATGCGCCGTATCTTAAGAACTCTGGCCAGAGGAGAAGAGATAACCCAGGATATCTCAACACTGGAAGACCCCAGTATCGTCCAGACAATTAAAGAACTTATGAAGTAACGTCATGGGACAGAACAGGCTTTATATCGCACCGCAAGAACCCCAGTCCGGTACTACCGTTGTTGTTATGGGTATCATGGAACACCTCAAGGGGCGTGTGGATAATATCGCCTATTTTGCCCCCATTGTCAAAGAGCCCGGAGATACCCGCTTTTTTCTCAACTATTTTGATCTGCAGATGCAAGAGGATGAAAGTTACGGCTATACACTGCACTATGTCGAAAGCATGATCTCCAAACACCGTTTTGACGAGGTCCTCGAAGGGCTGATCCATAAAGTGCAGATACTTCAGGAACGTTATGACTACATTATCTTCCAGGGACTTTTTAGAAGCAGTTTCAGCGCCAGTCTTGATTTTGATATCAATCTGGAGATTGCCAAAAACTTCAATGCCCCTTTTATCCGAGTCCTCAACGCCAAATCACGCTCTTTGGAGGAGATTGAAGCCGAGATCACTATAGCACACGAAACGATGACGGCTCACGGGTGCCTGCCGGCAGCTACTTTTATCAACCGCGTGGAACCGGGACTGATGCATACCATCCACCAAAAATACTCCACCAGTAAACAGTCCCACCCCCTTTACTTCTTACCGGAAGTGGACGAACTCGATATGCCGACCATAGGCGAAGTAGCCCAGAACCTTCAGTGCCAACAGATCCTGGGGGATCCTGATGAGCTGCACCGGATCGTCAAACAGAGCAAAGTTGCCGCCATGACCCTGGAAAACTTTATCAACTACCTTGAAGACGGTGACCTGATCATCGTCCCGGGCGACCGCAGCGATATCCTTTTAACGACGATCATGGCCAACTACTCTGACGACTTCCCCAGTATCTCCGGTATTTTGCTCACCGGCGGACTTATACCGGATGAGAAGATCATCAAACTCATCAACGGCATCACCGGTACCAATTTCCCTATATTCAGTATCGATTGCGATACCTACAGTGCCGCTATGAGAGTCAAGAACATCCCTGCACGTATCAATATCCACAGCGACCGTAAAATAGCTTTGGCTATGGGCTTGTTTACACGCCATACGGACTTAAGTGAGATCGACAGCTATATACAGACCCAGGCACCGCTTACGATGACGCCGACGATGTTCAAATACAAACTTTTTGATATGGCACGCAAAGATCTTAAAAATATCGTACTGCCCGAAAGTGAAGATGAACGTATTCTCAAAGCGGCGGAGATCCTTTTACGCCGTGAAGTCGTCAAAGTCACCCTGCTTGGCAATCCAGAAACCGTCAAAAACAGTGCGACTGCCCTGGGGCTCAACCTTGAAAAAGCCGCAATTGTCGATCCCGCTTCTTCTTCCTGGATCGATCTTTTCAGCCAGCAGTTTTACGATCTGAGAAAACATAAGGGGTTTCGTCAGGACCATGCCGAAGATACCATCAAAGATCCTCTCTATTTTGCCACGATGATGGTCTATAACGGCTACGCCGACGGAATGGTCTGCGGAGCCAGCCACACAACGCAGGAGACCATCAGACCGGCACTGCAGATCATCAAAACACGGCCCGGTATCTCGGTCGTTTCCAGTATCTTCTTTATGTGTCTGGAGACCAAGGTCCTGGTCTACGGTGATTGTGCCGTCAACCAGGACCCTGACGCCCAAGTGCTTTCGGATATAGCACTCTCTTCGGCCCAGACGGCACAGACTTTCGGTATCGAGCCCAAGGTAGCGATGCTTTCCTACTCAACCGGCAGTTCCGGCAAAGGGGATGACGTTGAAAAAGTGCGTCAAGCGACAGAGATCTTTAAAGAACGCAACAGCGAATGGGCTATCGAAGGTCCGATTCAATATGATGCCGCCATCGATCCCGCTGTAGCCAAGCAAAAGCTTCCCGGCAGCAAAGTTGCCGGCCAGGCGACTCTATTTATCTTTCCAGATCTGAACACCGGAAACAATACCTATAAAGCGGTGCAGCGTTCGGCCAATGCCGTAGCGATCGGACCCATCCTGCAGGGGCTGAAAAAACCGGTGAACGATCTCAGCCGGGGCTGCAATATCGAAGACATTGTCAATACTGTTGCCATTACGGCCATTCAGGCACAGGAAAGCGAATGAAGATCCTAACCCTCAATTGCGGAAGCTCCTCCATAAAATTCAAACTCTTTGAGATGAACGATCAAACTGTACTTCTTTCAGGACTTATCGAACAAATAGGTGAAAAAACTTCGCATACTGTTGTATCCTATGCCGGAGAGGAAGTTACAAAAAAGAGTCAAATCATGGACCATGCCCGGGGAGTAGAACAGTTGACACAACTGCTTCTTCAAAGCGGTATGATCAACAGCTTCCAGGAGCTGGATGCCATAACCCACCGTGTCGTGCACGGAGGGGAGAAGTTTAAAGATCCTACACGCATTACACAGGAGGTCATCGATACCATCGAAGAGCTCATTCCCTTGGCACCGTTACATAACCCCGCCAACCTTGAAGGGATCAAGCTGCTTCAAAAGCTGACACCCGATATTCCCCATATCGCTGTTTTTGATACCGCTTTTCACCAAAGCATGCCTGCCCAATCCTATCTCTACGCCATCCCCTATGAACTCTATACCCAAGAGGGTGTACGGCGCTACGGCTTTCACGGGACTTCCCACCATTACGTCGCCCAAAGATGTGCACGCCACCTGAACAGACCCCTTCAAGAGCTCAATATCATCTCTTTGCACCTGGGCAACGGTTCCAGTGCGGCTGCGATCAAAGTGGGGAAAAGTATCGATACCTCCATGGGTTTCACGCCCCTGGAAGGCCTGGTCATGGGTACGCGAAGCGGTGATATCGATGCCGGGGCACTGCTTTATCTTTTAGAAAAAGGCTCTTACACTGTTGAAGCGTTGGACCGGCTCTTAAACAAGCAAAGCGGTCTCAAAGGGATCTGCGGGGAGAATGACCTGCGGCAGCTCCTTGAAAAGAGCAAAAAAGGGGATGAGCAAGCTCAGCTTGCACTGGATATCTTTATACACCGTATCAAAAAATATATAGGCGCCTACGCGACACTCTTAAACAGGGTCGATGCCGTCATCTTCACCGGGGGGATCGGTGAACACAGTAGCGAAGTACGCGCAGCTGTCTGTGACGAGATGGACCAAAGCCTGGGGATCATCCTCGATCCGGTTAAAAACGAACGGGAGTGTACGGATCTTATAGAGATCTCTGATGATAAGAGCACAATAAAACTTTTTGCCGTTATGACGGATGAAGAGTTGGAGATGGCCCTACAATCTGACAAGTTCCTTCGTAGCTAAGTTTTGCTATACTGAAAAGATCTGAGCAAGGAGTATCGATGCGTTATCTTTTCCCTCTTATACTTATAGTGGCGTTAAGCGGTTGTAAAACAGAACCACTGCCCAAAACGCCGATGACAAAGCATATGAAACAGAGTCTCAACCTTCGATACCTTATTACAGATTTGGAAAACCTCATTCATGAACCCTATACCAGTGAACTGGAGCAGGATCGTCTTAAAATCCGCTACGCCAAAAGCTTTTCACAGGAAGTCGACGCGCTGATCCATTCACTCAAAGATCTGAATGAGATGGCCAAAGAGCTCCATGTCGTACCTCAAAAAGCGACCCGTCCGACGATCAAGGATATTCTCACCCAGCTCAATGAAGGGAATCTCTATCTCAAAGACGTTGTCTCGCGATACCGTCCCGAGAGGGTTGTCGATGCTATAGAGCAGATCCATAATGTCTGCAGCTCCTGCCACGCTGTATACAGAGACCGAAAGTAGTAGCGATGAGAAGTTTCTCACTGCTTTTACTCTTACTGCTCTTCTCGCAAGGTTGGGCCCAGACCGATTCCAACGTCACGTTAGAGTCGCTGCAGGCACAGCTTACACAACTAAAAAAGGCTTTGCAGACCCAACAAAAAAAGCTGACCCTTAAGACACCCCAGACACAGTTTTTTATCGGAGGAAGGGTTCGTTTGGATGTCGTATCCAATACACCCAGTGTCGGTAAAGCGGGAGGGGACAACAGTTATGACTTCCTTCTTTCCCCGACGTCCGTAAGCGGTCTTGATGAGAGCGGACGCCTCACGTACAGTTCCAAAGACAGCCGTTTTTGGTTTAAGACACGCCGTGATACGGAGTATGGGCTTGTCCAGACACTTATTGAGGTCGATTTCGGCGGCAGTGCCGGAAACGAGAAGGTCACCAACTCCCATGACATAAGGTTACGCCACGCCTATGTCACCTTAGGGGGATGGACTTTGGGGCAGACCTACTCCAGCTTTATGGGAAGCGGTACGACCGATACCGTACAACCTTCGATGGACCTGGTCTTTGCCCGTCAACCCCTGATCCGATATACGAAAAACTATGATGACCTTCGCATGGAGATCTCGTTTGAATCACCCGAAACGACCTTGACCTCTGTGGATGTCAACGGTACCGTATCGACCCTGACGGCCAATGATGACACCTACCCTGATATCACGGCAAAGATCAGTTATAAAGACAAAACTACCGAGCTCTCACTCGCCGCGTTATGGCGTCAGATCAGTGTAGAGCAATCCTCTTACAGGACCCAAAACGGCTATGGCCTTAATCTGGGCGGGAAAATCCGTACCCACGGCTTAGACCAGATCTACTTCGGTTTAGTACGCGGTAAAGGGCTGGGACGTTATCTCGACTATAACTTCTTTAAAGCAGGTACCATCGATAGCAGTGAATCGATCGTTTTACAAGAAGCGCAAGGATACCATATCGCCTATCAGCACTGGTGGAATAAGAAGTGGCGTTCTTCCATTGTCTACGGGACCATTGCCGTAGACAATGATACGGCATTGGTGCCGCTTACGACGACCGAATCAGCCGATTCATCCCATATTAATCTGCGCTATGCCCCGTTTAAGAATGCGCTGCTGACACTGGAATATATCAAAGCCAACAAAGTATCCGAAGCGGATCAGAGTGACACGCTTGAGCGTGCCTACTTCAGTACAAGCTACGACTTTTAATCCATGTCTGCATCCACGGCGATCATCGGTATCGGGAATATCCTTTTCAGTGATGACGGTATCGGTATCTATGCCGCCCGGTTTCTTGAAGAGAACTACACTTTTTCAGCTGCCGTAGATATTATAGACGGCGGTACTTTGGGATTTAGACTTTTGGACTATTTCGAAAACTATGAGAGGGTCCTGCTCATCGATACGATTTCTACCGACGATACCCCGGGAACCGTCTACCACCTCCCTTCCCATGCCCTTTTGGATATGGGGAACCTGAAACAGACCGCTCACGAAGTCGAGGTGATCGAGATGATCAAGATGGGATGTTTGCTTGATAATATGGCCCAAGTGATGGTTGTAGGGATTACGCCCCAAGAGATTAACAACGTAGCCTTTGAAATCTCACCGCCGCTTCATCGGGCCTTCGCGACACTGACCCAGACTGTGCTTTTACAGCTTTTACAGTGGGGTATTACAGCCCATCCCAATGAGCCTGTAAAGATGATCGAAACTGTTATCCAGGACTATAAAAACGGAAGTTTGGCGGGATGCAGCTGACAGAGATCTCCATTACCGGTCGTGTTCAGGGTGTGGGGTTTCGCCCCTTCATCTATAAGCTGGCACAACAATTCGGATTAAAAGGTGAAGTCTATAACGACGACCGGGGTGTCGTCATCAAACTGATGTACGATAGTGAGATCCCCCGCTTTTTGGATGCCGTCTCTACCCGACATCCCCAAGAAGCCTATATAGAAGATCTGCAGCAAAGATCTATCGACTCCGAACAGATCTATACAGGGTTTTCTATCACCCAAAGTATCGCTGATGCAGCACATAAAACCGTGACGATCCCCATCGATCTGGGACTTTGCAAAGAGTGCGAAGAGGAGCTTTTTGATCCTAAAAACCGCCGTTATCTCTATCCCTTTATCAGCTGTACCCACTGCGGTCCCCGATATACGATGATCAGTGAACTCCCCTATGACCGACCCAAGACATCGATGCGCCACTTTCCCATGTGCCCCAAATGTCAAGAGGAGTATGACGACCCCAATGACAGCCGATTTCATGCCCAACCCATAGGCTGTTTTGAATGCGGTCCTACATTGACACTCAAAGATCGGGGTATGCAAGAACTCGCTAACGGTGACAAAGCCATTCACCAGACGATCCTCGCACTCAAATCCGGTAAGATCGTAGCCCTCAAAGGGTTGGGAGGGTATCATCTGCTCTGTGATGCACAAAACAGTAATAGTGTCCGTGAACTTCGCAAAAGAAAACGGCGCCCCCACAAACCGTTTGCCCTTATGCTGCCCTCTTTAGAGATGGCCAAAGCGGTAGCCGACCTGGATCAGCACGACCGGCGCCAGCTTCACTCAAGCCGCCGTCCTATCCTCTTGGCCAAACGGAAAGCCGCATCAAAGATCGCGCCTGAAGTCGCACCCCAAAGTGACAAACTGGGTATATTTTTGCCCTATACCCCACTGCATGCTATTTTACTCAAAGCCCTGACCCACCCCGTGGTTGTCACCAGCGCCAATATCAGCGGTCACCCTTTATGCTATACAGAGGAGGATATCCGTAAACTTGCCGATGTCTGGGACTTGTGTCTGGATCACGACAGGGATATTCTAAATCCCTGTGACGACTCGGTCATCATGAGTCTGCCTCAGCATAACAGCGTGATCCGCCGCTCCAGGGGTATGGCGCCTACCCCCTTTGTCCTTCCCAAAAAACTTTCCCAAAAAGTATTGGCTGTAGGCGGAAATCAAAAAAACAGCGTTGCGATCGCCTTTGATAACAAAGTGGTCATCTCCCCCTATATCGGTGATATCGACTCACCCGACTCTGTCACACTTTTTCAAAAACAGATCGATGATCTGTGCCGTCTTTATGACTTCACCCCGGAACTGATTGTGTGCGACAAACACCCCCACTACTTTCCTACCCAATGGGCAAAACAGAACCCTCTCCCGCACAAAGAGGTACAACACCACTATGCCCATATCCTCTCGGTCATGATCGACAACGATATCAATGAAGAGGTTATGGGTATCGCTTTTGACGGGACAGGACTGGGCGATGACGGGACCCTCTGGGGCGGGGAGTTTTTCCATGCCCGATATGACGGATATGAGCGTATAGCCCACCTCAAACCCCTAAAGCTTTTAGGTGCCTCCCAGGCCATCAAAGAGCCCCGCCGTGTCGCTTTGTCCCTGCTGTTTGAACACTTCGGCCAAGAGGCTTTGAAACTGGATCACCCCGTGATCCGCGAGTTTGGCAAGGAGGAGCTGACCCTACTGTTTCATGCTTACGAGAAGTCACTCAATACACCCCTGACCTCTTCCATGGGCAGACTTTTTGATGCTGTTGCAGCCCTGGGCAACCTTTGTATGGTCCAAACCTTCGAAGGGCAAAGCGGACAGATCATGGAATCGTTGGATGATCCAAGCATCCAGGGACACTACCCCTTTACCCTAAGAGATCAAGAGATCGACTATACACCGATGATCGATCCGATCCTGCAAGAAAAAGAGCCGCGCCGAATCGTTGCACTTTTTCTCAATACCGTCGTCGAAATGGTAGCCGCCATAGTCAAAGAGGAAAAACGCCCGCTGGTCTTTAGCGGGGGAGTCTTTCAAAACCGGGCACTGATGATCCGCCTGCTTAAACGTTTTCCCGATGCCAAATACGCCCATAACATTCCCTGTAACGACGGCGGACTGGCCCTGGGACAGATCGCTTCGCTGCTGGGTAACGGCGATGCGTAAAAAGTTCATCATCTATCGAAGCGATGGCGATGCTTCCGTCTGTATATCTGTCTAGGATCTAGACACCGTGCTCTGTTAAAACCTTGTTGATCGCATCTAAAAACTCCTGCAGGTTGGCATAGAGTCCCCTGTCTTCGAAGCGCTTATCTTTTAACTTTTTATGGCGTTCTACCAGTTCGCTTTTGAGTACCGGGCCTTTACCGCTCATCCCGCTGCCTATGGAGCGAGAGCGAATCTCCGGATGTTCATAAAAAAACTGTTTCAAAGCTTCGATGCCTTCCGCCTTAAAATGCATCCCCAGATCTTTAAATATCTTAATCACCCTGTAGGCGGCATAATAGAAATCTTCGGCATACTCTCCCATCAGCACAAGACTCTCGCCCACCTCATCGTCCCGGGTGAAATTTTTGCGGTCCGTAAACTGAAGTTCCATGGCCATCATCGTCGTCAGGTTGATCGTATGGCGGTCCAGATCCATGATTTTTGATATCAAAAACTGTACCTGTCTCAACTTTGTCACCGCCTCGTCAAAAGCACGATGCATCTTTTTATCAAACTCGCTTTTGGTACCGATCCGTTTTCTCAGTGCGGTGATCTTGGCAATGACCGTATCGATCTCCTCTTTAAAGACTTTTTCTCTGTTGTGAAGATCCTGATTGAGCTTTGACATCATTTATCCTAACATTTTCATCACAAAAGCACCCACTGCCTGCCACCAGGGAGCCGTATATCTTTTTTTGGGTCTTTTGGCTTCTACGGCTTTTACCACCTTTTTGGCGATCGATCCGATATCACCGCTTTCCAAACGGTAGATCATCTGTTCTGTTTTGATGATCTTCTCCCGCTCCTTTGCAGAGAGTAGATCCTGCTGCAACCATCTCGATTTTTTTTCAAAGTTTTTTTGATTAAATCCGGTACGGTACGCTCCGGGGTTGATCAGCACGGTATCAATACCTACAGGCTTCAACTCATAACGCATAGAGGATGCGATACTTTCCAAGGCAAACTTGCTGGCACTGTACGGAGCGAGATAAGGCGTCGCAATCATTCCCGAAAGGGAGCTGATAAAAATGATGCGCCCCTCTTGCCGCCTGCGCATCTGTACCAGTATCTCCTGAGTCAGCTGCAGTGTGGCAAATACATTCGTATCCATTACCCTTTGAAAGTCTTCAACCGGAATCAGCTCCATCGGTCCCGCATCCCCGATCGCTGCATTATTGATCAGGACATCGATATCCCAACTATGGACTTTGTGCCGATCCGCGGCATCGAGGATATCGAGTTTTTCTACGATTGCCCGATCCCCGTATGTGCCGAGTGCCCCTTTGAGTCCCTGAACGCTCTTTTCTTGATGGACTGTCGCATAGACCGTATGACCACGTTCTAAAAGGCGGTGGGCCGTATCCAAACCGATACCGCCCCGACACCCCGTGATCAAAATGCGTTTCATACTCTGTTACCGGCCTATTCGCTTAAAGTATAGATCACTTCGTTGCTCTCTACCAGCTTTCTAGCCAGGGCTTTCATGAAGTTACGGCTTACTTTGACATAGGCATCGGCATTATCCTCATCGGGTTCTTTTACCAGGGTCAATGCCAGCAGTAAAATAGTCTCCGATGCTACGGTTGCCGTTGCCGTACGGCTGTGATGCAGTACCGGTGCGATCTCTCCGAACACCGACCCCTCTTCCAGGGTCGCTATATGGGACTCCTCCTCCATAAACTCCGCTTTGCCCGAGATATAGACAGACCCCTGTACGATAAAATAGATCTTCTCTCCAAAGTCCCCCTGTCTAAATACGGTATCGCCCTCTTTTAAACGGATGAACTCTATCTTATCTACGACAGAGAGTATCTCATAATCGGTAAGCTCTTTGAAAAAATGGATCTTATCCCTGGCCGCGATCAGCATACTACCCTCTTTGGTCGATTCAGGGATACGTACAGATTCCTCTTTGTCAGATTCCGGCTCGGCAAGAGCTTTGTAAGCAGTGTAGTTTAACAGGACTGCCGAGGGGATGACCCGGTCTTGCAAAATAACAATCTTTTCTCTTTTAAACTGCATCGTCTCATCCAGATAGCTTTTGACATTATCTACAAAATCTTCGGGAAGGACCACTTCATCTTTTTTCATCTATCTCACTCCAAAACCGGCTGTTCTTAAACTCAAGAGAAACTGCGGCTATAGCATCACTTTTAATGGATCCATTATACACTAATGGATTGGGAGAAAGATAAAACGGGCAGGATTAGATCTCTTCGTGTCCTATCGTATAGAGGTATCGTATGAAGTGGTTTAATATCTCCATATTTAGATGTGTAGAGAAGTGATCTTTCATCAATTTCAACGCTTCGAATGTAGAGAGTGCTTTTTTATAGGAACGCTCTGTCGTCAAAGCATCAAAGACATCACAGATCGCAATGATCTGGCCGTATCTAGAGATAGCGTCCCCTTCTAGTCCCTTGGGGTAGCCCGAACCGTCACGTTTTTCATGATGGTCCCAGATCCCCCGCAGGATGCGTTCGTTGTGTATGCCTAACTCCTGGGCGATCGAATACCCCTCATAGGCATGGATCTTCATCTGTGCATACTCTTGTGTCGTCAGACGACCGTTTTTGTTGATGATATCCCGGTCTACCTGTGTTTTGCCAAGGTCATGAAGCATCGCGGCCGTACCGATCTCAAAAAGTGCTTCGGCATCATATCCCAGCCCCTGGGCTATCGTGATCGCATAGATAGCTACATTGATACAGTGGGTATGGGTTTGATAATCGTGCGCCGTCACTTTCATCAGGGAGAGCAGCGCTTTTTCATTACGCAAGACGATATCGATCACACCGATGATCGCCCGTTCCGAGCGTTTGAGATTCACCGGGGAGTGAGGATCTTCAAACATACTCTCTACGATGGTACTTGTGGAGTTATAGAGCGCTTTGGAACGCTCATTTAAAGGGAGATCCGGGTTTTCGATGATCTCCCTGATATTGTCATTGACATAATCATAATAGGCTTTTATATCTTCTGACAGTACAAAGAAGTCACGTTTGAGTTTGATCTCGGTAAGCAAAGGCTCATCGACTGTCGCCCCCTTGGTATAAAAAAGGACATAGGCAGTATCGTCTTGCACGTAGATATCAAACCCTATCTTCGAATCAGCTACCAGATAGCGTCCGTCTATAGGCTCATAGATAGGTGTTTCACCAACTGGATGTAACTGTTCGGCTTCCGGTTCTGCTGTCCTTACTTTTACCCGTTTCATAGCTCTTTCCTCTACAGTTACACATATTGTAACAAAATAAAAGAGAATATATTTTTGAATATTTATCTATGAGAACAAATTTAAGAAATTTTAATATTTCCTGTGTGATAACCATACGTTCATCCGGGCTTGAGTCTCCCGGAGCGATACCTCTTAAAAGTGAACCAACTGGGGCTGGACCAGGTTCTTGTCGAGTTTTTGGATATTCAAGATCGTCAACAGCTCCTTATCTTTTTCATGTTCTAACGGGAATACGACACTTTTGATCAGGGTGTTGCTCCCCACGACATACTCATCCAAAGCCTTGATGCGACTGGTTTCGATCTCGGGGATATCACCCAGTGCCGTAACAAGCAGACCGATATACTCTTTTTTCGCACCGTATCGTACGATAACGATCTCGCTGTAGGGTTCATCGACGCCCTCTTTGATAAAGTTCCTGATATCGATAACGGCAACAGCCTTATCATCATAAAGAATCGTTCCTTTGAAGTGGTGATCTGTCTCTACCTGAATCGCCGAATCCATCTCAGAGGCGCTGATAGACTCTACGACATAGTTGGCATCGATACCCAACCACTTCTTTCCGATATAAAAAGAGGCCACGTCCATCGAGTTATCTACGACCTCATGGACGATATCTTTTTCCAGTGCATACGGCTTTTCTTTGACGATTTGCGTATCGGCTACATCACTGATATAGGAGAAGTAAAAAGCGTAGACGTTATTGACATAATCATCTTTGTCACTCTTATACTCCCGGTATCCCTTGGAACACTTCACACCCAAAGCGTAATATTTGCCGTGGTACACAATGATCTCGTTGATACTTTCACTCGGCTTCAGCACAAAATATTTGCTGTCAAGCTCCAAAATCTCACCCGTTCTATGGCGCTGGTCGCTTGCCGAGATGATCAGCTTCTTTTGTGTCGTCAACACGGTAAAGACACCCTCTTTGATCATCCCTTCGGATCTCTTGGGCAAAGACTCTTCGATCATACTCTTAAACTGTGATGTCGAATCAAATACGATACCGATACCACCGATCACCGTCTCTTCATCTTTCAAAGATCTGATGGCCGCATTATAGATATAGGTGTAATCATTGTTGTAAAGCGGACTCTGTTCAAACTCGGAGACGAAATAGTTCGATGAATCGCTAAGTTCCAATGTCTTTTCAACCCAGCTGTTTGTCAGTTTTTTGCCTACCAGATACGCTTCATCGGGATTGGAAACCGCAGTGATCACACCGTTGGTGTCATAGATAAAGAGGTTGGTATAGACCGTATAAAGATCATTGATATAGGCTAAAATCTTATGCATCTTCAGCTTATTCTCTTCGTTGATAAAATCCTCTTCCATGATCTTTCTAAAGTCCGATGTCAAAGCCCACCAGCGGCAGTCATTGGCGCGTTCATAGAGGTTTCGGTCCATGATATCCACAACAAGATCCGCAAGAAACACCGTATCACCCAGTACCATCGTCTTGGTCAGGTTGGCGATGGAGGAACCGATGAT
>JBFEYF010000009.1:0-22588 GCA_041562295.1 Sulfurimonadaceae bacterium | reverse complement strand
TCTGCTACTTGAAGACAAATACGAGATCCACGGTGACCGTCATTTTGCCGATGATAAAGCTATTATCTGTTATATGGGCTATATCGGCGGCGAGAAAGTCATGGTTATCGGCGAGCAAAAGGGTCGCGGTACTAAGAACAAACTCAAGCGCAACTTCGGTATGCCGAACCCTGAAGGGTACAGAAAAGCATTAAGAGCTGCGAAGCTTGCTGAGAAGTTTAATATTCCGGTACTTATGCTGATTGACACTCCCGGCGCCTATCCCGGATTGGGTGCTGAAGAGCGTAACCAGAGTGAAGCGATTGCATTCAACCTGCTTGAACTCTCAAAACTGGATGTTCCGACGGTTTCTATCGTTATCGGCGAAGGCGGTAGTGGTGGAGCGCTTGCTATCGGTGTCGCAGACCGTTTGGCTATGATGCGTTATTCGGTCTTTTCGGTTATCTCTCCTGAAGGGTGTGCTGCGATTTTGTGGAATGATCCTAGCAAAGCTGAAGTAGCTACGAAAGCTCTGAAAATCACCAGTAGTGACCTAATGGAGCTGGAGCTTATCGATGCAGTTATCGATGAACCGCTTATCGGTGCCCACAGGGATAAAATCGGTGCAGCTAAAGCTATGGGCGACTATTTCCTTGCAGAGCTCAAAGCGATGCGCGAGCAGTCAAATGAAGAGCGTATGGCTGCGCGTTATGAAAAACTTATCAATATGGGTGCTTTTATCGAGCACAATGAAGGGTAAAACCTCTACTTTTTCTCTTTCTCGATCAGGGGTGCTCTTGGCATCCTTTTAGCCGTCTGGCTGAAATTGATCAAATCTCTGATACTTTTTATATCTTTAGGCAGTTTTTCCAGTATAACCTGTAGTAATTTAGCGGTAATAAGTGCATCATTATAGGCACGGTGCTGTTTAAAGTTCTCTTCCAGCTGCAGGGTCTCATTTAGATATCCCAGCCCGTACTTGGCGCTGGAAAGTGTCCTTTCCGCCAGGTTTATGGTACAAAGACCGGGATTATACATGGCTCCAAGCCCTGTACGCATGAACATCTCCGATATAAAGTCATAATCAAACTTCAGTGCATGCGCGACGAAAAGATGGTCCCCTAAAAAGAGTTTAAAACGGTGCATGACATCTTTGACAGAAGGGGCATTTTTCAGCTCCTGTAGCGTGATCCCGGTAAGCTCGGCTATAACATCGGGTAGTTCGTTGCAGTGAAGCAGTGAATTAAAGCCGTCAAGGATCTTACCGTTTTTGACTTTGAGTGCCCCGATCTCAATAACCTGGTGCCTGTCCAGTTTACTGCCGTTGGTTTCAATATCAACGATACAAAAAGTTGTATCTTCTATCGGCTGTTCTAAGATCTCAGGGATGAATCCTTTGTCATTTTCTGTCAGTCTCAGTCCCTGGGTAGATAAAATCCCAAGGTAGAACTCGATATCGTCGCCAATGATTTTGGCAAGCTCATGAGCGGGCAGACCTTTACTATAAAGTTTTTGCAGATGGTGTTTGGTCAGCTCTACCACGACTTGGCTTCTTTGATAAAATCGGTCACCTTTTGTGGATCTTTTTGTCCCAATGAAGCTTCAGTCCCGCTGCTGACATCCACACCGTAAAAACCGTAAGGAAGCGTCTCTTTGACATTTAACGGAGTTAAACCTCCGGCAATGATGATTTTGGAATTATCCCGATCTTTAAACCACTCTAGGTTAAGGCGCTTGCCGGAACCTCCGTAGCTTTCGCAATAGGCGTCCACAAGATAGTAGTGATGAGGGTCAAGTGAATCGATATCTGCTTGACTCTGTGCCCGTATAACCTGGATAAAGGGGTGTGTCAACTGCTCTTTGAGTCTTTGGTCGGTTTCAAAATGAAGCTGGACCAGGGTAATACCGCTTTGCTGGGCGACAGCATTGATCGTATCGGCGGTTTCGTTGACGAAAAGCCCCACCTTTTCGACAAAAGGGGGAAGTTTGGAGATGATCTGTTTAGCCTGCTGCAGTGATACGGCACGGGGAGATTTGTCATAAAAGATAAACCCCAAGGCATCAGCGCCTGAGTTTATAGCATGCATCGCATCTTCATAATTGGTTATACCGCAGATTTTGACTTTTTGCATAAGGGTAATGGCCTATATATGAAGACTCTCTATGGCCTGTCCATAGTTATCTGAGTTAAATACATAGCTGCCGGCTACCACGACATCGACTCCGGCATCTTTAAGCTCTTTGACATTCTTGTCATTAACGCCGCCGTCTACTTCGATAAGGCAGTCGGGATTGATCTCCTCGATCATCTTTTTAAGCCGCTTGGCTTTTTTGATGACGGTAGGGATGAATTTCTGCCCTCCAAAACCGGGGTTGACGCTCATCAAAAGTACCATATCAACATCACCTAAAATGAACTCGATCGCTTCAGGTGGTGTATGGGGATTGAGTACGATACCCGGCTTGATACCTAAAGAACGGATTTTCTGGATCAGTCTGTGGGGATGCTTTTCCTCTTCGATATGAAAGGTGATATACTCCGGTTTAAGCGGTGCATAAAGATCAACAAAGAAGCTGTTGTTTTCAACCATAAGATGGATGTCCAAACCTTTGGTTGCCGCTTTGGCTACCGGTTCGACAACGACAGGTCCCATCGTCATATTGGGGACAAAGTGTCCGTCCATAATGTCAACGTGGATAAGATCACAACCGCCGTCACAAATATCCTTGACCTCCTGGGCCAGGATACCGAAATCTGCTGCTAAGATACTGGGGGCTACCAACATGATAAAGCCTTAGAAATTTTTCGTTATTTTAGCTTTATCTGGTTAAGAAAAAGGTAAAAGATTGATCTCCCAGAGACATATCTACCTGAACACCTTTACGCCCTTCGGTAAGATCGAGAAGGGTCTGTACATTGGTATAGGTTCTCGGAAGCGTGATATTCACATGCAGATTCTCATTGTCATAGAGGATCGCTTTTACCCGACCCCCGATGATGTTGACAAACTCGGCGATCGTATCCATAGTATCACTGTCATCAGGATTGTCTTCACCCAAGAGCAGAGTACACGCCTTGTGCGCGATCTCTACAGGGAAGATCAGCATAACGATTCCGTCGATATCACCGTAAAAACCGATCGAGGAACAAAAGAGGTTGTCTTTGGTCTCGACATTCAGCGTTGTAATTGCTGCGGATGTTTTGGTGGCTTTGGTGTTGGTCATCATCTCAAATGAGGATACCGTGGCATCAATAAAGCTTGGCAGGTTATTGACAAGTACCTTGGTCAGCGTCCGTTGGCTTTGCATCTTGCCTCCGGCACCGCCTGTGAGTTCCTGCATAAGATCACGGTTTTTTAAAATATCACCTAAAAGATCGAAAAAGAGAATACCGGCATCTTCCATCTCATCCTTGTAGGCAGGAGGTGTTTTGATAAAGTCCAGTCCGACAAGACAGATCGTTGCATCATACTCGGCACTGCTGGTTGCCAGTTTGGTAAAGAAGTTCAGTGCATGGATATTCATCGAGACGACCTGGGTCGCATCGAAGATAAAGAGTTTGAAGTTGACGTTGAGGGAGTTTTTGTGGTAGTTGATATCGAAGTTGTTTGCGATCTCGCCGTCCAGGAAACCTTTGACGGTATAGATGATGGCATTGCCGGCAACACGGGTAGCGATTTTATGGCCGTAAAAGCCGAGATAGGTATTTTCTATGACAGCATCAAAACGCTTATCCTTGCGTTTGGCCTCGAAGTCTACCTTGTTCTGTGCTACGACAGGGTTGTGCCCCCGTTCGAAAAGGTCGATAGCCAAAGAGTTGCGCTGGGAGGTGTCTTCACTCCAGACTAAGAGCGTCTTGGGCGGTTGCTCTTTGGTTGAAGGGGCAAAAAGGTAGGCAAGTTCCAGTGTCTTAAAGAGGGAAAAGTTGATATCATTTTTATTGAATTTGAGAATCGTATCATATTTGTTTTTATCCAGATCACAAAAACCTACCATCACCTTCATCTTTTTTCTAAAGTCATAAAGGATATCCCCAAGGATCTCCATACCGTTGACATTGAAAAAAGCGACACGTTTGAGTGAGATAAGGATCATATCCACATTCAGTTTATAGGTGTGCTGGATATCGTCCAGGGTGATAAAATAGGGAGCATTGTTTCCGTCTAAAAATCCCTGGGGACAAAAGACGGCAATACGGTTTTTTACGATGGCTCTCATGATGCTACCTCAATGATCTGGGGAAACTCATCCATCACAGGCATCACGAATTCCGGATTGAAATCCAAAAAGTCATTGAGCCCGCACTCCAAGAACTGGGGCTGGCTGAGAACATAAAATAGCAACATATGCATGTAGCGGGCGCATTTGCACAGTTTCGAATCCCCGCACCCCTTCAGGCCGGAGGAGGCTTTAAGGAGTTTTAGAGCACGTTCGTCCATATCCCAGGTTTCGCCGATCATCTGTGTCAGATCAAACAGATTAACACCAACCAGTCGGTCCAAAATAGTGTTATAGTCAAGGTTTTTAGTCTCTCTTAGGATCTGTACCTCTTCGATATGGGATGAAAAGATGAGTTCGGTAACGATGATGGATGCGGGTACGAGTGAGATGATCGCGGCGATATTGCGGTCTTTGATATCTTCATGTTCAAGAATCTTCTTCCAGTGGCTGCTAAGTGTCACCTGCAGGTCACCGAAGGTGTGTTCATTCAGATCAAAAAGCTTCCACTTTTTGGGTGAAAAGAGATGAAGCATATAGTGATAAAGAAGTTCACGGGTTTGGGTAATACCCAAAATACCGAATATCTGGTTGATATCTTTGATATCTTGTTTGAAAAAGAAGATCGGCCGGTTGACAAAAGTACGCAAGAAGGTACTCAGCGCCGCATCTTCCTGGGCTACCTTTGCCGCTTTGACCAGGTCCCCGGCTTCAACAAGCGCCAGGGTCTGTTGGAGGTATTCGGGCTTGGGCGGAATGGATGTGATAAAATTTTGTAACTCTTCTGATGTAACCACGTCTGATCTTTAATACTGTAAAAATTTAGGCTATTTTAAACAAAATAAGCTTATAGTGTGTTTTATAACCCATAATATCAGTGAGATAGATATCGGTTAGTAGGGCTATTTATAAAATAAAAAAAACTTTAAGCCTATTTTAGGATTTTAAGAGTATAATTCGGCACTAAAATTTAATAAGGACAGCTTTATGGCCAGAAAATGTGCAATCAGCGGAAAAGGTCCAATGAGTGGTAATAACGTATCACACGCAAAAAACCGTACAAAAAGAAGATTTTTACCAAATCTAAGAACGGTTCGCATTGAGCTTGAAGACGGTACAACTAAAAAAGTTAAAGTTGCAGCTTCTACGCTTCGGACTATCAAGAAACAAAACGCTCAGTAACAACAGCATTTTAGGATTTCGGTGAAGCTCATTCATAGAATCCAGAACTTTATCCATTGGGAGCCAGCTCCCAAGCCGGATATTACCCTCAACGATGATCTCTACGTTCAACTAAAACCCTTCAGAACCCCTTTTATACTAATGGTAATAACCATGTTCGTCGGAACAACAGGTTATATGATAATCGATGATTTCTCCTTGATGGATGCGATCTACCAGACAGGTATTACCTTTACGACCGTCGGATTTGGCGAAATGGCGCCGATATCCAATGCCGGACGTATCTTTACGATTACCTTGATTATCATGGGGTTTGCGGTCTTTTCCATGGCCGTGGGTATCTTGGTCAGCCAGATCAATAACGGTGAGTTAACACAGCTAATAAAGGAGCGTCGTATGTTATATCAAATCGCCCGTTTGAAAAACCATTATGTGATCTGTTATCACAATGAGTATACGATAGAGGTGACGCATACGCTTCGTGAGTATCATATCCCGTTTGTCGTCATAGATCCCCGCAATGATATCGAAGAGGTCGCCAAGCATCATAAGTACCCCTATTTTGTCAAAGGTGAACCGCATACGGAGATCGCTATGCTTAAAGCGCATATGTCCAGTGCCAAGGGCGTAATCACGCTTTCAGACAATATCGCTGACAATATTGCGATGATCGCATCGATCCGTCTCTTTCAAAAAGAGCATTTTGTACCCAGAGACTATTTTCTGATCTCCAATGCGGATAACAAATCGGATGAAGAGAAACTGCTGAAACTGGGGGCAGACAGTGTGGTGACTCCTGCAAAGCTGACGGCACAGCGTGTAACCGCTATGGCGGCACGACCGGATCTTGAGAACTTTATGGAGGAGTTTTTGCTTCAAAAAGATAACCCGATCCGTATGGAGGAGTTATTGATCCCCAAATACTCCTGGCTGGTTCTTAAAAAGCTAAAAGAGACGCATTTAAGAGAGATCGCCAATGTCAGTATCATCGGTGTGAGAAGTAAGACAGGTCACTTTACACCGATGCCAAAAGGGGATATGCTCATTACCAGTGAGTCAAAGATATTGATTGTCGGTACCAATGCCGGGGTCAGTTACACCAAAAAGATTTTAGAATTACGTCAAAAACCGGAGGAACTGCGTTTTGCTTAAACTTAAACCTATTGATGGAGGCGTCTGCGCGACTCCAGGATTTTATGCAGACGGGATCGCGGCAGGACTTAAAGGCGGTGATAAAAAGGACCTTGCTTTTATCTATGCCGATACGATCTGTGATGTCGCAGCTGTCTACACCAGTAACAAGATGTTGGCTGCACCTTTGCGTCATGCCAAGGCAAAAGGGAAGATCAAAAGCAACTTTATCCTGGTCAACTCCAAAAATGCCAATGCGATGACAGGTGAGAAGGGGATCAAAGATATCGAGACGATCTTTGCTAGCGTACAGCAGAAGTTTCCCCAGATCGTTTCGCCTTTGATGAGTTCCACGGGTGTTATCGGGGTCCATCTGCCTACGCAGAAGATCATCGATGCGGCACTCACCTTTGACCTGGACAAGAGAGAAGGAAACAGTGCCGCCCAGGCGATCATGACGACAGACCGTTTCTCCAAGCAGATCGCCTTTGAGGTTGAGACTGAAGACGGTGAACGTTTTACGATCGGAGCGATGGCCAAAGGTGCCGGTATGATCAACCCTGCGATGGCTACGATGCTCTGTTTTATTACGACAGATGTGAAGATCGAGCAGGGCAAGCTTCAGACCATTTTGGAGCGTGTCAATACGCAAAGCTTCAATGCTGCCAGCGTCGACGGGGACACCTCTACCAACGATACGGTCTTTGTCCTGACTAACCAAAAAGCGGAGTGCAACAACCTTTTTGCATTTGAGGTAGCCCTTAATAAAGTGATGACCTTCTTGGCCAAAGAGATGGTACGTGACGGTGAAGGTGCGACCAAACTGATCACCTACAATGTTATCGGTGCGGAGAGTGACAAAGATGCGGAGACCGTAGCCAAGGCCCTGAGCAACTCTTTGCTTATCAAAACCGCTTTTTACGGGGAAGACCCCAACTGGGGACGTATCGCTATGTCCGTAGGTGCCAGCGGCGTCAACTGCCATGAAGGTACGCTTACGATCGCTTACGACGATGTCCTTTTGGTTGAAAACGGAGAGAACCTTTTTAATGATGCGGTCGAAGCGGCGGCAAACGAAGTGCTTAAAAAAGAGAGCTTCAGTGTCAATGTCGACCTGGGCGTCGGCGAAGGCCGTTTTACCGCATACGGCTGTGATCTTGGTTATGAATATGTCAAGATCAATGCGGATTATCGCACCTAAAAAAAACTTTAAAGATAGAGCGCTATAATATTTCCTAATACTTTGTTAAAGGAAATATATGCGCATACTGCTAGTACTCTCTTTTACTCTTCTTTCACTCTTTGCTGATGAAATACCCCAACGATGTTCCAGCAGCATCAACTGTAAAAGCTGTCACGGTCACATCGTCAAAGACTGGGAACGTTCATGGCATGCCAAATCCCATGTAGATAAAAATGAGTATTACCGCAAAAGCTTGGAATTTGTAGCAAAACGCCGCTATAAAGGTGTCAACCGCGTCAAGTTTGAGTGTGCCGTCTGTCATAATCCCCGCATCAGTCTGAAAAAAGTCTCCGAGTTTGCGGATATCGACTATGCTTTTAATACACGTAACAAAGATTCGGAACTGGTCAAGGCTGTAGAGCAGGAGGCCTTAAAAGAGGGGATCAACTGTATTGTCTGTCATAAGATTGATTCCATCGATGATTCCCAGTCGAAGTTCAAACGGGGCAACACGATCCTTACCTGGCTGGAGACGGGAACCATCGGAGGCCCTTTTGCCGATTCAAAATCGAACTTCCATAAAAGCAAGCAGCAGAAGTTCTTTAACAACCCGGATAAACTCTGCCTGGTCTGTCATGATAATATGCGCGGCTATAAAGATTTTATCATCGCAGATACGGGTGATGAGTTTAGAGCGAACAAACGTGAAGAGAAGTGTGTTGATTGTCATATGAGTAAGAAAGTCAAAGGATATGCCGCGCTGGTCAAAAATGCCGAAGGCAAAAAGGTCAAACGCCTGATCCGCAGACATAAATTCGCCGGAGCTCACAGTGAAGGTATGATCAAAGGCGCATTGGATGTCAAACTCAAAGCGGATCAAAACTTTTTATATGTCACGATCACCAATCCCAATCCGCACTCTGTCCCGACAGGTTTCGGCGGCCGTGCGATCATCATCGAGGTCAAGTCAAAGATCGGTGGCAGAGAAAACCTTCAAAAGAAGGTCCTGACAACACACTACAAGAGTAAACGAGGGCGACCGACGATTCCGCATATGGCGGTAACTCAAAAAAGCGATGTCGAGTTTGAGCCTTATAAAGCGCGTACCTTTAAATTCAAACGTATAAAGATGAGCCAGGAAGCCGTTGTGCGCGTCTCCTTTCAGTTAGTCAATGACGAGATCGCCGAAATCCTGGATCTAAAAGAGAAGCGGTGGCGTCAAAAACGTCTGATCCAAGAGGTTAAGGCACGTTACTAAAAAGCACCTCTTGGAGTCGTCCAACCAGAGAATGCACTTTTATAAGTTGAGTTAATCGGTCTGAAACCTAAAGTTGATTACAATCAGAGGCAATTTTAGGAGGCTGTATGAGACTATTGCGTTTTTATTTTACTCTGAAGATGGAGTACCAGATCCTTTTTGCCATAGTTGCCGCTTTGGTTGTGGGGATCAATTTCCCGGCATTTTCACAGGATATCAAGATCGTCGGTACCCTCTATCTGGGTCTGCTTAAGTTTATAATCGCGCCCCTTCTTTTTTTCTCTATCATCTCATCTATTGTGGGTATCGGTTCGATCCGGGAGATGGGTAAGCTGGGAGGTATGACCTTCGGTATCTACATGGTGACAACGGTTTTTGCCATCTCGGTATCGATAGTGATGATGAACCTCTTTTCACCCGGGACAGGCATCGACCTGCATGCCCAGAGTTTCACCGCTGCTAAAGAGGTAGAGCCCCTCTCGCTTGGCGCTTTTCTAAGCGGGCTGATTCCCAAAAACGTCATCACCCCTTTTGTCGAAGGGAATATGATGCAGCTTGTCTTTATGTCGATAGCCTTTGCCCTGGCCATATTGGCTATCGCGGATGAAGCGGGCAGAGAGAGGCTTTATATCAGCTCCCAAACGATTACGGATGTGGTCCTTAAATTTACACAGTGGATCATCGCATTGACCCCGATCGGAATCTTCGGACTGATTGCGGCGATCGTAGCCAAGTATGGACTGGCACCGATGCTTGATCTGTGGAAATTTGTCCTGGTGGTGTTGGGTTCTCTAGGCTTTCACCTGCTTGTCACGCTTCCGCTCTTGGCTTGGCTTATAGGAAAAATCAATGTATACGGTTACCTTGTACGTATGAAAAATGTCATCCTGTTTGCCTTCTCCACAGCCAGTTCCAGTGCGACACTTCCTTTAAATATGAGTGAGAATATTAAAAAAGGGGGCGTTCACAAGCGTATCGCGGAACTGGTTTTGCCCATAGGATCTACGGTCAATATGGACGGAACCGCCTTGTATCAGGCTGCAGTGGCGCTTTTTGTAGCACAGGGCATGGGGATAGATCTGAGTGTGATGCAGCAGCTTACCATCGCCTTGACGGTGGTTTTGGCATCAGTCGGGGCTGCAGGGATCCCGGGTGCGGGTATCGTGATGTTGACCACGGTCTTTGCCACGATCGGCCTTCCCCTGGAAGCTATCGGCGTGATCATGCTTGTGGACCGATTCTTGGATATGTTCCGTACGGCTGTCAATGTCTCAGGAGACATGATCGTTACGAAGATCATCAATGCCGTTTATGAGAGGGATATAAAAAAGAGAAGAAGCTAGATATTTTACGTTTTTTTTACACTCTTTGGCTATCGTAAAGTATTTTAAGATGGGGTGTACTCTGAAGGAGAGATGATGCGAGTATGGATGATGACGCTGCTGTTTTGGGCGGCACTTTGGGCAAATGAAGAGCATAAAGTGGTCTATGACCTTACCAGCGGAGACTTGCATACGATAGAGCAAAAACTGCTTGCAGGTATCACCTATCATAAGAGCTATTATGAGGGAAAACTGCAAAGCCTGGATGTAGCCGTTATCATCCATGGCGATGCCTATAAGTTTTTTATCAAGGATCTTGCCAACTCGCCCTACCGTAATGATAAGGATCTGATAGGAAAACAGGAAGAGTTGCAAAAGCGCTTAAGCAGCCTGGTATCGATGTATGATGTCGAGCTGTTGATGTGTCAAAGCGGTGCGAAAAAACGTGGTTTGGAAAAAAGTGTCTATCGGTTCGTCGGGTTTGTACCCAATGCTGCCATCGGACTGATAGATAAGCAAAACGAAGGATATGCCTACCTTCCGGTGAATTAAAAAGATACCGGGAGAGGAAAAAGGGTTAAATTGTTGCAAAGCAGATTACACTATTTCGGATTTTTTACGCTGATCATTCTAATATTGGCACTGGTATTGAGCTTTTTCAGCCGTGAAATCACTCAGGATACGGTCAATAAAGCCAATGATCAGCTCTATGCACTGTTGCGCAAGCAGCTGGACAAGGAGAAGTCGGCCGCTTTGCGTTTTGCTCTTGTTCTGGCCCAAAACCATTCCCTTATCGATGCCCTGGACAATGCCGATGAAGAGGCGGGTTACCAGATCCTTTCGGAAGTGATGAATACGGTCAAAGAGCATACCAACGATCTGATCCGCACGCAGATCATTACCAATGAGTACACGATATTTGCCCGAAGCTGGGATAACGCTTTTGCCGGTATGCCCATCGATGAGTATCGTCCCGATCTGCGGTATTTTCAAAAAAACATCAAACCGCGTTCTGCCATTGAAGTGGGGCGCCGTCTGGGATTTAAAGCGACGGTTCCGATATACCGCAGAGGGTTACGCTTGGGCTTTGTCGAGGTACTGCAGTTTTTCGAAGCGCCTACCGAGTATTTCCGCAATATTGGGATCGATTTTTTTGCACTTATGGAGGAGCGGTTTTTAAAGATCGCTATTTTTATGCAAGACAACCCCACCGTGGGAGAGTATATCGTTGCCAACCGTTTTCATAACAGTGCCTATCTTAAGGAGCTGAAGTCCCTGGATTTTAAGATGCTGCGTCAAAAACAGGTCATGAAGCTCAAAGAGCGCTATATCTTTTTTAAGCCGATGTTTAACGGCGAAGGGGAGCGGATCGGTGCCTTTGTCTTTGCTGTTCCGGAAAGCTATATCGAGAACTTCTCCAGGGGGGAAAAGAACCTGGCATTTGTGATGAACCTGACGCGCAGTGACCTTTATGAGATCGAGAAGCGAAAAAGCTTCGATGAGAAGCTCTTTAAGAGTAACTATGACAAAGAGGTCATCTATCTTAAAGATATCGTCTCAAAAGAGGATAGAGAGATCTATATCCAGGAAGCTTACGACAGGCTCAAAGAGTACAGTAAAGACGAGCTGATCGGACTGCTGTTAAACTACAGCTTCAGCAGAAAAATTCGGGGAGAGATTCGATGAAAATATTATTGTTGGAAGATGAATATGCCTTGCGTATCAGTATCGAAGAGTTTTTAAAAGAGTGCGGATACAGTGTAGAGAGCTTTGCCAACGGTGATGATGCCTATGATGCTGTCTATACCAACCATTACGACCTGCTGCTTTTGGATGTGAACGTGCCGGGGAAAAACGGCTTTGACCTGCTACGCTCGCTTCGCAATGAAGATAATAAGATCCCGGCGATCTTTTTGACCTCAATGACACAGATGAAAGATCTGGAGAAGGGGTATAAGGAGGGGTGCTGCGACTATATCCGCAAACCCTTTGATCTTATGGAACTGGGGTTGCGCATCCAGCAGGCACTTAAAAGCTACTACTTTGTCGAGAGTACCGAAAAGATCGACCTGGGGGAAGGGCTGGTTTACAACACCACAAGTTTTTCTTTAGAGTATAACGGCGTGACAGTCGTTTTGAGTAAGACGGAAAAAGAGATTATTGACCTGCTGATACGCCATAAAAACCAGACGGTGTCGATGGAGCTGTTTCAAGAGGAGATCTGGGGCGAATATGTGGATCCCGCCAATATCCGGGTTCAGATCAATAATCTGAGAAAAAAACTTCCGGTCAATGTGATCCAAAACAGACGCGGGGTAGGGTATATTATTGAAAGAGCATAATTTTGCCGTCAGGGAGGCTTTTTTTTATACCCTTTTAGTGGGTTTTATCCTGTTGGCCCCCCTATCGCTTTATACCCTTTATATGAAAAATGTCTTTGAGGTACGCAAAGAGCTTGAGATGAAAAAAGATGCCAACGTCATCATCCAGGCGATGGAAAACCATGATGAGATGAATGAACCCTTCTTTGACTACCCCCGTTTCCGCTCTTTTGAATCGGGGCTGTATGACCGCCATTTTAAAGCGGTCTTTACATTGATCGAAGAGAGTATTCCCACCTTCTCTCCCGGTTTTTATATCGAGGGCTCCCGTGCCTATTTGGTATTGCATCTTCCCAAAGAGCGCTATTTCGGTGCGAACTATCTGGTCTTAAGCAGTGAGCTTTCCTATGTGCAGATCTATCAAAAAAGTACCTTTATTTTGCTGCTCATCGTTATTTTAGTCTTTTTACTCTCGCTCTTTTTTCTGAAACGTTTTGCCGCGCCGTTTCGTCAGGCCAATGCCCATCTGGATAACTTTATCAAAGACTCGATGCATGAGATCAACACCCCTTTGAGTATTATCAATACCAATATCGATCTTTACAATATGCATAATACGGCTAACAAATATTTTACACGGATCAAAGCGGCGGCTAAGACCTTGGGCAATATCTATAACGATATGGATTATCTGATCAAGAATGAAAACATCGACTTAAGCTGTGACAAGATCGATCTCTCTGCTTTTGTCAGCGAACGGGTCGCCTACTTTGAAGAGGTGGCAGCCCAAAAGGAGATACGCATTCAAACCCGTATCGATGGGGGAATCCAGATCTGCTTTAACATCTCACAGCTTCAGCGCATCGTAGACAACAATCTCTCCAATGCGATCAAGTATTCACACGAACACGGTATCATCGAGATACTTCTTTATGAGAATCAAAAAGGTGAGGTTGTGATGAGTTTTCGGGATTTCGGTATCGGGATAGAGGATACGGGCCGTATTTTTGAACGTTATTATCGGGAAGAACGGGATAAAGGGGGGTTCGGTATCGGACTCAATATTGTCAAAAACATTATCGACAGTGTCGGTATCAGGCTGGAGGTGGAGTCCCGATACTCTAAAGGAAGCCATTTTATCTATACCTTGCCGGTTTCGATGCGGATTTTGGATCAGTGTGGCTCGGTAACGCGTTCTTAAAGTAGAGTACGTCATAATCAGAGATTATAAATCAGGGGAGAAGGGGATTAGTGAAGGTTCGCAATATTCGTCGGTTGACAGTAGATAGTCTCATTGCACTTGTAGTGTTTTTTATTTTTGTCGGGATCGCAGACAGTTTTTTTAAAAGCAGTTATGCCGACAAACAGAAGATCCATCTGGAAAATGAACTCAGACGTGCCCAGTTACAGTATGATGTGGTCCTTCAGGGATACAAAAATCAGGCGACCATTCTTTTTATGCATGCCTTAAATACCGAGGAAACGCAAAAGATTATGTACCAGGCCCTTCATGCCAATGCGCAGGAGCGAACTCTTTTGCGTCAAAAACTTTTTAAAACCTATAAAGAACTCTATACCCATATGGTACATAACAATGTCAGACAGCTTCATTTTCATCTGCCCGGTGCGATCAGTTTTTTACGTATGCACCGTCCCGAGAAGTTCGGAGACGACCTGACCAATATCCGCCCTACCGTTGTTCAGGCAGCCAAATGGGGAACTTCGGTACATGCTTATGAAGAGGGACGTGCGCTTAACGGCTTTCGCAATGTCTTTCCTATTCTTTACCGCGGCAAAGTGTGCGGTACGGTCGAGGTATCCTATAATTTCGATGCGATTCGCGAAGCGTCGATGAAGCTTGACGATACGGTCTATGAGTTGATCATTAAAAATGAGGTCTATGACAGAAAGGCATGGGTGAGTGAAAAGGTACGCTATAAACGTTCGTTGCTCAGTGCCCGTTTTGCCAGTGATGATTCTGTGGACAAACCCTACAAAGGGAGCATGCTGAGCAAAGATGAGATCGAAGAGGTCTCCAAAAAACTGAGCCCCGATATCGTGCAGGATCTGTCAGAGGGAGAAGATTTCAGCCGTGTGGTCTCCTATGCCGACAACTATTATGTCGTATCGTTTCATGCGATCAAGAATATCAAGAAGAAGACCGTCGCCTATTTTGTCGTCTATCATCGTGATGCGATCTTTAAACGGTTGGTTCAAAACAGCCGCAACAGCCAAAGGTTTATCTATCTTGGAAGTTTCGCTTTTATGCTCCTGACCTTTTTTTATATCAGGCTGTTGCGAAGCTATAACGAGAGAAAAAGAGATTCGGGCAACGATGCTATACCGTTTGACCCATTTAACAAGAGTATCTTTGAGACGACGTTTGAACGTATGATCATGCAGTCGCATATGAGCGCCAGACCGTTAAGTGTCATACTCTTTGATGTGGACCATTTTCGGATGATCAATGACAAATACGGCCGCAAATATGGAGACAAACTGGTAAAAAAGCTTCTTGAGACAGTGCAGGAGGTTTTGCGTAAAAGTGATATTCTGGCTCGCTGGGACGGAAATGAAGCGTTTATGGTCCTGCTTGCTGATACGAGTAACGAAAACGGCGTTAAAATTGCCCAAAAGATCCGAATAGCTCTTAATGATACCCCTTTTGAGAAGGGCGAGGTCAGCTGCAGTTTCGGTGTGGCTACACTGGAAGATGCTGAGACAAAAGAGAGTATGCTCAACCGGCTCAATGCCCTGCTGTTTAAGGCCAAGGCCAAGGGACGGGACAGGGTAGAATCGTAACAGAAAAAGTTAATAATAATTAAAACCGTAAAGTTTTTTACGTAAAATTTACATTACCTCAGTAGTATATGACACACTGGGGAAGGAGTGAAACATAATGCATAGTATTTCTATTGCCAAAAAAGTACATATACCTTTAATCGTATCAATTTTAGTAGGGTTTATCGTGATATCGATCAACTACTTTTTCTCTGTTGATAGCATTCGGGAAGATGTCTATCAGGAACAGGCTTCGACGTTACGGGGCTACTTTAAAGATGCGCTTAAAAACAAAGAGAATGTAGGGTTAAGTAACGCGATCAATATCTCAAAAAACTACTATGTCATGCAGTCACTGAAGACTCATGACAGAGAGCTGGCGATCAAAGGCTTAAAAGAGCTGGGCGCAGAGTTTAAGTCCCATACCAAGTATAAGAACATCAAGATTCATATCCATGACCGTAACGTCAGAAGTTTTCTGCGTGCATGGAAACCGCAAAAGTGGGGAGATGACCTGCGCAGTTTCAGAAAGACGATCGTGACGGTAAAAAATGAACAGCGTCCGATTGTCGGAATAGAACTGGGACGTGCGGGAATGATCCTGCGCGGCTTGGCCCCTGTCAAAAGCGGCACCTACCTGGGATCGGTTGAGTTTATGCAGGGATTAAACTCTATTGTCAAAGACGGACGTAAAAATACAGGGATCGAAACGATCATTGTCATGGATAACAGATTTCTCTCTACTGCGACAGCGCTGAAAAATGGGATGAAGATAGGCAACTATACGTTGGCTGTCAAACCGGATGTGATCAACAAAAGTTTTTTTAATGAGCTCAATGGTGTAGATATCGCAAGCAGCAAGATCAAGCAGACGGAAAACTATTTTGTCGTTTCATCGCCTGTATATGACTTTTCGAAAGAGCTCATCGGTTATGCGGTTATCGGTAAGAAGATGGATGCCGTAGAGCGTGTCGTATCGCAGTCGGAGAGTTCACTTTTGAAGCAGGTAATGATCATGGCGATAGTGGATATCATCATTTTGCTCTTGCTGATGTGGATCATCAAAGCAGCCGTAACGGATCCGATCATCAACCTTGATAAAGTCGCCCAGGAACTCGCTACCGGTGATGCAGACCTAAGTAAGCGTCTGGAAGTGACGTCTGATGACGAGATTGGCAAGGCGGCAAAAAGCTTTAACATCTTTATCGCCAAAGTCGAAGAGATCGCACGTTCGGCACAGCAGGAGGCAGAAAATGCGGAGTCTGCCAATAAGAGAATCAATGAACAGATGCAGCGTAATATGATGACCCTTAAACTTTCAGAGGGGATGATCAATGCATCGATCAAGAACTCCGAGGATCTGCAGTCGAGTATGAAAAACAGTATCGCGAGTGTCAATACGGTCAATGAACTTAACGAACAGACCGAAGCTGTGATCGCGACCGTCAACAGTACGACGGATGAGGTTATCCATACGATCGGCAATATCGGAGAGATGATCGATGAGTCACGTCACAGTTCGGAGACACTCAACGAGAATGTGGCGGAGATCTACAGCGTTATCGAGCTGATCAAAGATATCTCTGACCAGACAAACCTGCTGGCACTCAATGCCGCCATCGAAGCGGCACGTGCGGGAGAACATGGCCGGGGATTTGCCGTCGTTGCGGATGAGGTAAGAAAACTTGCCGAGCGTACCCAAAAAGCGACAAGCGAGGTAGAAGCCAATATCAGTGTACTGAAACAAAACTCGGTATTGATGCTGGAAAACAGTGAAAAGGTGTCTCACTTTACCCATGAATCTTCGAAAAAACTGGATGACTTTAAAGAGAGCCTCTCCCAGCTTGTGGGCAATGCCAAAACTATCAAGACGGATAATGAGATCATCGCCAAAGACCTCTTCTTTAATATCAGTAAACTGGATCATATGATTTTCAAATTCGGCGCCTACACGTCCGTCTTTGAATCAAAAGTATCCGGTGTGACGGGTGATCATAAACAGTGTCACTTCGGTCAATGGTACTACGGTGAAGGGCAGGAGAGCCTCGCCGCAAACCGTTTCTATCAGCAGATCGAGGTGCCTCACAAAGATCTGCATGACAATATCATGAAGGTTATGAAGCTCATAGGCACAGAAGGGTGTATGGATCATGCGGATGAGATCGTCGAACTGTTTGCCAAAGCCGAAAAGGATAGTGACAGACTTTTTGAACTTCTCAACAGCCTGGCCCAGGGATCCCAGCAGTAACTTCCAGGGGCACCGGCTCCTGTAACCCTTTTATTAATACTTTCTCTTATCTGAAATATTCAAAAAAATAATACCAAGTTGGTTTTAGATCCCTTCTTTTAGGGATTTGCGGATTTTTAAAAACTTCAAAACAAATCTTCAAAAAAGCTCTTTTTTTTACATAAATTTTACACTCCATCGTTAGAATTTACTGAATCAAAAAAGGAGAGTCAATGAAGAGACTGGTAAATGTTGTCACGATTACTACGATAGCGGCGTTGATTTCTGGTTGTGCTACTGAAGGTGTTTCGACTTCTAGCGAAGCAAAGAAAAAGATTCTGCCCTTCGAACAGCCTGATGCAACAGCGATTATCAAAAAAGATCTTTTAGCTGCACCCAAGAAGTATGAGATGCCTGAAGGGTGTATCAGTACAGATAAAGATGTAATCGCACGCGGATCGTATATCTTCCATAACCTAAACGGGAAAAAGGCAAAAGCTCCTGCCCCAAAAGGTTTGGTGAAGTTTGTTGAGAAAAACGGCAAGAAAAAGCCTAAGCAGTACGGAAACTGTGTGGCTTGTCACAATATCGAAGGTGCCAAAGGCGGCGGTACCGTTGGACCTGATTTGACAGGTTACAAAGATGTTTTTGTCGCTTCAGGCGTACGTAGCCATGAGTTTGTCTTCCAAAAGATCGCTGATGCGCGTATCGACAATCCAAACACTACGATGACGATCAACTTAACAACGAAGCTTTTCACGGTTCGTGAGATCTGTGATATCACTTCTTATATCGTTTCTGAAAAAAAATAGAGGAGAAAAATTATGCAAAGACGTTCATTTTTAAAAGGGGCTGCAACAGCTGCAGCAGTAGTCGCGGTAGCGCCTTCAGTATCATTGGCAGCAGGCAAGCCTAAGGGTGCCAACGACATGAATTATGAGACGGCGGTTAAAGCAATTACGGGCGGAAAAAAGGTATCGACTTCTAAAAAAGTTCATCTGAAAGCTCCTGAGATTGCTGAAAACGGTGCGGTTGTACCGGTCAAAGTAACAGTAGATTCACCAATGACTGAAAAAGATTATGTCAAGGCGATCCATATCCTTGCAAGTAAAAACGGTAATGTCCGTTGTGCAAATGTCTTCCTTACACCGGCTAACGGTGAGGCGGTTTTCGGTACCCGTATCAAACTGGGCAGTACCCAGGATGTTGTTGCCTTGGTAGAACTAAGCAACGGTACCTTTTTACAAGCGTCTCAAAACGTCAAAGTAACGATCGGCGGTTGTGGTTAATCTAACCCGACACGTAACCAAAGTCTAGAAGAATATTAAGGATAAAAAATGGCAAAGAGAAAATCACTAATTAAAATCAAACCTAAAAAATACAGTGTTGGTGACGTTGTAAAAGTCGACTTTATGGTCATGCACCCGATGGAGACAGGTCTTCGTAAAGACAAAAAGACAGGAAACTATATCCCTGCTGAGTATATCAATGAAGTGAAGTTCTTCTTCAACGATACATTGATAACAAAGATGATGATCTGGGAATCACTCTCAACCAACCCGCTTTTTACAATCAACTTCAAAGTACCTGGTAAAGGTGAACTGAAAGTTGTTTATAAAGATAATAAAGGTGAGGTTAACGAAAAGTCTAAAAAAATCAAACCGAAAGGGTAAGCTATGAAAAAAACATTACTTGTGTTGTCTGCTACGATGACACTGGCATTTGCCGGTGAACAGTTTGCGATGTCAGATGCTGACCGCGCTATGTATGCGGAGATGCTGGAAGCGAATCCTGCGGAGATCTTTGTTGAGGACGGTGGTGAAAAGCTTGCTGAGTTTTGTGGCGGTGAAGCGGGTCTTGCAAAATACCTGGGTGTGACAGAAGATGAACTCCCTTCGTATATCGCAGGATTCCCCCGCTATATCAAAAAGCTTGACGAGGTTGTCGGTCTTGACCAGGTTCTTCAGGTTCTGATGAAAGCCAACGGGCACAAGCCTTTCAAACTAAAAAGTGCAGAGATGTTCGCTATGTCGGCGTACGCAAAATCACTGGCCAATGACGAAAAGATTAATATCGATGTCAATGCGAACGAAGCGATGAAAGCTGCATTCGCACTGGGTAAAAAGAGTTTTGAAACCAAGCGTGGCGGTCGCGGTCTGGCCTGTCTGAGCTGTCACTCAGAGGCAGTTATCGGTACGATTCTTCGTACGCAGCCGCTTCCGGATCTGGGTGCCAAAGATGTTAAAGCGGGTGGTACATGGCCGGCATACCGTATGACTAAATCATCACTAAGAACACTGCAAAGACGTTTTCAGGGATGTATGAAAAACGCACTGTTAGCAGTGCTTCCGATCGGTTCCAAAGAGATGGTTGCTTTGGAAGTTTATATAACAGACAAGGCTAAAGGCCATACGATCGCGATTCCTGGATTGAAGCGTTAAGGATATATTATGGAAATTTCAAGAAGAGACTTTATGCATATCGTCTCCGCACTGGGTTTAGGTGCGGGGCTGGCTGCATGTTCAAACGGCAAGAAGTCGCCAAGCGAAGTGACGCTAAAAGATATCTATGCATTTAACGATACGGGTAATGTGACACTTCTGCATATGTGTGACCTTCATGCGCATATTAAGCCACTGTACTGGCGTGAGCCTTCGACGTTGATCTCAGCGCCGAACCTCGTAGGAACTCCCGGCTTTTTGTGCGGTGAAGCTTTTGCCAAGCATTACGGCCTGGAGCCAAGTTCACTCGATGCTTATTTCGATACGCACATGGACTTTGATGCATTGGCACGCAAGTTCGGAAAGATGGGCGGTATCGCTCATATGAAAACCCTGATCGACGAAGTCAAGAAACAGCGCGGTGCCGATAAGGTTCTGTTCTTGGACTCCGGTGATACATGGCAGGGAACGGGTGTTGCCCTTAAAACCGAAGGTGAAGCGATCGTCAAAGCTCAGAACTATCTGGGTGTAGATGTTATGGTCGGTCACTGGGAATTTACCTACGGTAAAGAGCGTGTCAAAGAGCTGATCGAAAAGCTTGATGCGAAGTTTATCGCACAAAATATCGTCGGTAACGATCCGTTTGCCGATGAGTTTGAAGAGCTGATCTTTGAACCCTATACGATCGAAGAGCGTAATGGCGCCAAGATCGGCATCATCGGTCAGGCATTCCCGTTTACCTCGACGGCCAACCCTAAAGAGTTTACACAAGGGTGGAGTTTCGGTCTGCGTCTTGACACACTGCAAGAGTATGTCAACGAACTGCGCGAAGAGCATAAAGTTGATTGTGTCGTGGTTCTTTCACACGACGGTTTCAGCGTCGACCAGGAAGTGGCACGCAAGGTTAAAGGTATCGACTTTATCCTAAGCGGTCACACACACGACCCGAGCCCGAAACCTATCGTGATCAATGATACGGTTATCGTTATCGCAGGTAGCCACGGTAAATATATCGGCCGATTGGATATCGATATCCAAAAAGGGAAGGTTAAAGATTACGAATATAAGCTGATCCCGATCGCTTCGAATCTGATCCCGGCTGACCCTGCAGGTGACAAACTGGTCAAGGAGCTTTATGCACCGTTTGATAAAGAGTTCAACGAAGTCCTGGGTAAGACCAAGGGACTGCTGTATAAGCGTGACACTTTTCACTCGACATTTGACCAGCTGATCAATGATGCGATTATCGACGAGATGAAGTGTGACATCGCTTTTACTCCGGGATACCGTTGGGGTACGACAGTACTTGCAGGCGGTGATATCCTGATGGATAACGTCTATGAGATGTGCGGTATCACCTATCCGAATGTTTACACATTTGAGTTAGAGGGTGCGCGTATCGCGGCACTGCTAGAAGATATCGCGGACAACGTATTTAATGCTAACCCGCTTTATCAGCAGGGTGGTGATATGAGCCGTCTGGGCGGTATGACCTATGACATCAAGATCGCGGGCAAATCAGGAAAACGTATCTCTAATGTCAAGATCGGCGGCAAACCGCTTGATCCCAAGAAGACTTATGTCATCTCTTCATGGGGCGGTAACCTTCAAAATGCGGGTAAAAATCTGCAAAAAGATAAGATCCGCCCGGTTTATGATGTTGTACGTGACTATATCCGCCGTAAAAAAGTGGTGGATGTCAGTAATGAAAGCAACGTTAATATTTTGGATTATGATTGCGGTTGTCCGGTTAAAGGCTCAACCAGCTGCTAAAAAAGGTGGCCTTCGGGCTATCTCTGTAAGGAGGGGTAGAGGATTGAAGGGGGCATTGTGCCGCGGTTAAAAGAAGGGCTTTCTCTTCTTCTTTTAAATGTGATAAGTTCGCAAAACAGAAAGATCTGATTTTGTAAATGAGAAGGATGTAAATATGAAAAAAACGATTTCTACAGTTACAGCTACAATGATTCTTGCTGGTGGTCTGGTAACGACACTAAACGCAGCAGATGATAAACCGAAACGTTCTCTAAAAGGGAACATGATGGTCGTATACAACAAACTTCCCGGTGAGGCAAAGACATTTGGTGAGATGTTTACCGAGGGTGAGTGGTATGGAAGACTACGTTCTAATACCTTCCTATGGGATTGGGATGCTTCCACTCAAACAGATAACCATGCCTGGGGTATCGGCGGTAGTCTTGTTTATAAGACAGCCAAGTATAATGGTTTGAGTGCGACACTGGGTGCGTATTACTCTTATGCAGGTCTTTATGCGATGGATCAGGTGGATATCGGTGATCTTAAAGCGGGTAAAGATACGCTATCCCGTTTGGATGTCAGAGATGATAACAGCTATGATATGTTCTCTTTGGCACAGGCACATATAGATTATAGTGCTGGAAAGACGACTCTAAAAGTGGGACGCCAGATCATCGAATCGATGTTTACCAAATCAAACGATACGAAGATGATCCCTAATACCTTTGAAGCAGCAGTTTTAGAGAATAACGATATCGAAGGTACTAAGCTTCGTTTTGCTTATATCGAC
>JBFEYF010000008.1:0-22871 GCA_041562295.1 Sulfurimonadaceae bacterium | reverse complement strand
TGTCGGTATCGCTTTGGATTCGATAAGATCTCTATGCTTTTCATAATAGTCATGTGTCGCCAAAAGGCTTTTGACCTCGATATCGGTCTCCAAAAGCATATTGACCACTTTGGGGCTGTCGGCGATAAAGCTGTTATCCGCCGTAAAAGCGTTATCACGCAAAGAGCGGTAGATCGCCAGTTCGGGTCTGTCCAGGGTTGTCACTTCAGTTAATTGCATGACGCATTGTACTTTATCACCGCTTGCATACCCTTTACACTCTTTTTGCAACGCTCTTTTGATGCTTCGCTGTTATAATATCTACCTAAAAAGGAGTCTCATGAAAGTGATTGCGCACCGGGGCTACAGTGCACATTATATGGAAAACACCCTGCTGGCTTTTGAAAAAGCGATCGAAGCGGGGGTCGATATGATCGAAACCGATATACGGCTGACTGCCGATGCTGTGCCTGTCATCTTTCATGATGACACACTCAAGCGGCTTTGCGGCCAAACAGGAAGTGTCGAATCATGTACCTTTAAACAGCTCCCACCGCTCAAACCGCTTGCGGGCAAGATTACCGAGAGTTCTGCCGTACCTATCCCTACGCTCCAATCATTATTGGAACAGGCCCAGAACAGATCTGCCTTGATCCTTGAGATCAAAGACCGTACCCATGCTCCCCAACTCATAGCATCGGTCATCGGCGAACTCGTCAAAGATAAAACTGCATGGGTAGAGATCTCAAGCTTTAACGATAAGATTTTACGGGCATTTCATGAAAGTTTTCCAAACATTACACTCCACCAGCTCTTGAGTGATCCCAAAGATCTGGAGAGGGAAGCGTTTGAGGCATTTTACGATTATGCGGATGTTTTTGATGTGGATATCGCGCTTTTGGACCACCCCAAGACCCGGGAACTTTTACAAAAGCGTCGCGTCATTTTTTGGACCGTCGAGGATGAGGAGCCTGTTCAGTTTAGCCAGGCTTATGCCGCTATGAGCAACGATCCTCTCAAACTGAAAAAGATGCTTAACGCTTTTTGATTACTCTTCCCTTTTATCCCTTTTATCTTTATGCGGTATTTTGAACGCTTCGGGCATACCGGTAAAGCCGCAGTCCAGACAGGTATAGTGACAGGTATCTTCACCCGAGACACACTCTTTTGTAACATTATTACTGTGACACTTGGGACATAATCCGTTTTTCATCGCTTCTACCTTCACATTTTTTCATCGTGCTGGTGAACAGTATAGCGAGTTCTGAGGAAAATTTCATTAAAAAAAATTTTACCTTTGCCGAACCCATTTTATGGGTTCTGAACTCTCTATTAAATTTTAAAATTTATCCTCACGGGAGCTAAAATCTGAAAAAAAGGTGCCGATTTTTCTTCTAACTTCACCAAGACGAGGAACCATTGATGAGTCAAAGACCCCAACAAAACGAAAGTGCGAAAACAGTCGATATCAAAAAGATTCATTCGACTGAAATGACCCTGGAATCACGCAGCCAGCAAAACAGCGAGATGCACCATCACCATATCCAGGTCAGCCATGAGTTTTTGGGCGGTCATTTTGACATAAAAGGGTAATCAGAAGATCTGGAACACTGATTGCTCCTTTTTTTCACCTCATATAAAGGAGAATCTGATGCATAGAAGTGTTATACGTGCGTTTGCCAACCAGCCTGATCTGTTAGATGAGTTACACCTCCTGGAAGAGGAGCTTCATGATATCGAACATGATGACCTCTCTCTCAAATATAACCCCGGAAAAAAATGTATTGTCCACCAGTTTAAAGATGAGTGGGAAGTCGAATATGCTGTTTTACAGCACTGGAGCGATCATGTCGGGGCTACGTTTACCATGACGGAAGAACCTGACAAAAAAGGGCTCTTTTCGGCCTTTATCCTCTTATAACAGGGTATCGGAGAGAGTCTCCGTTACCTGCCCAAAGACCGGTCTTGCTTTAGCAGCAGCTTCCCTCTCCTCTTTCACCTACTGACACACCTTTTTCAAGCCTGCCGGATGGGGTTATTCCGATGAGATATATTTGGCTAAAACCGCTCTGATCTTCTCTTCGTCATAGGGCTTGGCTATATAATCATCCATCCCCGCTTTTAAAAAGCGTTCCCTGTCCCCCTCCAAAGCATTCGCCGTAACGGCGATTATCGGCGTGGGCGGCCACCCTTTGATAAACTCGACATTACGTATATGTTTAACCGCCTCGATACCGCTCATGACCGGCATATTCTCATCCATGAGGATAATGTCATATTTCGGATTGAGTGTATATTTTTCTATCGCTTCCTGACCGTCTTCGGCGATATCATAAGCGACATTGAGTTGATCGAGAATCAGACTTAGCAGCATCTGGTTTGTTTTATTATCCTCTACCACAAGGATATGTCCGCTGATACGGTGAAAAGCGACGCCTTTTTTCTCTTGGGTGTCAAAAGTGTGATCTTTGGGACAATCGATCAGCGGGATAGAGAGCGAAAAGGCCGATCCTTCCCCTTTTTGACTCTCAACCGTAATCGTCCCCTTCATCAACGCCGCCAAATGGCCGCTGATAGCCAACCCCAGCCCCGTACCGCCGAACTTTCGTGTCGTAGAGGAGTCCTCCTGTTCAAAGGGGGTAAAGATCTTTTCCAGTTTCTTTGCTTCGATGCCGGCTCCGGTGTCGATGACTTTAAATACGGCACTTCTGTCAGCTGTATCGATAAAGACCTCCACCGTGACACGTCCCTGGCGCTGCGTAAACTTGATCGCATTGCTTAAGAGATTGATCAGTATCTGTTTGAGGCGTACCTCATCCACGATCATACAGACAGGCATCGTATCACTCACCTTGACAGAAAAGTCAAGCATCTTGTTTTGGCACTCTTGGTCAAATATCTTTTCTACAGACTCTATGAGGTCATGGATCCGAACCGGTTGGCTATCGAGCTTCATCTTTCCGTTTTCGATCTTGGAAAAGTCCAGAATGTCATTGATGATATTTAAAAGCGTCTTGCCGGAGTTGTGGACCGTATCAAACATCTTGAGACGTTCACTGTTGTGTTCGCCTTTACGCAACTGCTCGACAAAGCCCAAAACGGCATTTAATGGTGTACGGATCTCATGACTCATGTTTGCCAGGAACTGGGATTTGGAGGAGAGTGCATCCTCCAGCTCTTGGGTACGTTTCTTGACAAGATAGTTCAGTCGACGGTTGTTATAGCCTAAAAAGGCGAGGATAATCAGTGTCACGCCCAAGGTCACAGCTATACCGGTAATATGCTTTTCCAAAAAGCCTTTTGACTTAAGTGATGGATCATAGATGATCTCCTGCACCGCGCTGTCAAGCTTCGCTGAAGCGATCCCGCGGGAACGGTACAGATTCGCCAAAACAGCAAACCGCTCCTTTCTGACTTCACCTACAGGGATATACTTAGGCGCGATAAGGGTCTCTGTCACACGCGCCTCGTACATCAGCTGATCATAGGTCAGATTCCGTGTGTTGTAATCTTTTAGGATCGTCTTTATCGTCTCATCTTTATGTTCCAAAGCATACTGCCACCCTTTGATCGTCGCCTCTTTAAACGCCTTGACCCTTAACGGATGATTTTTGATCTCATCTTCGGTCGTAAAGATCAGATCCCCGTAAAAATCGATACCGTAGCTTTTGGGATCGATGATATTCAAATCGATGCCATACTTTTTCTTCATCCAGTAGGGTTCGTTACTGATATAGGCCTCTGAGACATCCACCTCACCGCGGACAAACTGCATATGGGTAAAATCCATAGGGACTTTGGTGTAATCGTTTTCATCCAGATCGGCAAACTTCAAAAGACTGCTGATGATACTGTCATCCAGCCCTTTTTGAAAAGAGATCTTCTTGCCGCGGATCTCAAAAGGGCTGACGATTCCGCTCTCTTTTTTACTGATCAGGACCATGGCATTATGCTGAAATATAGTCGCGATCACTTTAAGCGGGTGCCCCTGGGCGCGATATCTGAGGATGACACTGTCGGCGATCCCGTACTCTGACTCTCCCTTTATAACCTGAAAGATATTGTTCGTTTTAGGGTCCCGCTCCTTGATCGTCACATCCAGACCGGCCTCTTCATAAAAGCCTTTCTCCTTAGCCATAAAGACTCCGGCAAACTGGTACTGGTAAAACCACTTTAACTGGATACTGACCGGTTCCAATGTTTCAGCGTGTAAAAAAAGCGACACGGCTGCAAACAGAAAAAAAATCTTAAACTTTTTAGGTAATGCGTTCATTTGATTATTGTATCATATAAATAAACTTGTGGTTTTTCACTTTAAAAAAAAGGATCCTTCCATGTCAACGCTGTTTCGTCTACTCATACTCTCCTCTCTTATGATACCGCTTCATGCGGAATCGTGGAGCACTACATCCTTTCTTTACCTTTACGGAGAAAAGTTTGACCAAGTGGCCGGATCGGACAGAGTGCGAGACGGGCGAATGACGACCTATACCCTTGAGCATGCCGGGGAGTGGGAGTACGGAAGCAACTTTTTCTTTATCGATATGAGTCAAGCCGACTTTGAGTCCAATGACACGTTTAAAACGTATGCGGAGTGGGCTCCGGCACTCAGTCTTTACAAACTTTTTGACCGTAAAACCGGTACCGGTCTTATCAAGGATATACTCGTTGCGGGAGAACTGGACCAGGGGAACAACTTTCAGGCAACGCTTCTGGGGATGCGCCTGGCACTGAACCTGCCCGGATTTAACTTCTTTGATATGAATCTTTTTAGCCGCAAAGACAACTATAACGATCCGACCTACCAGGTGACCCTGGCCTGGAACACTACCTTTTCAGTCGCCTCAATCCCTCTGATATTTGAAGGTTTTGTGGATTACTACGGCGTGGATTTCGGAACCGAGACTCTTAGCCAACCCCGGCTCTTTATAGACGGAAAGCTCTACGGGATGAAAAATCTGCATATCGGGGTAGAGCTCTACTACTACCGCTCTTCCAAAGCCCCATGGAGAGAGAAGATCAGCGAGAGCCTACCCCAGTTCACCCTCAAATGGGTCTGGTAGGCAGCGATCATTGACAAACCCTAGCGGGAGTGATACAATCGCAAAATGAGATTTGCGCCCCTACTATTACTATTTTTGACGCTTCTGTCTGCAGCTTCAACCGACCTGATCCTCAAAGACCACTACAGCTATGAAGATGAAAAAGTATTTGCCAGCGATCTTTTTCCCCAGATATCCGATGATTTTGAAGTATTGACCATTCCGCCCCATCTTCAGCACTTTAATATTGCCAAACAGCGTATCTTTGATCTCTTTAAAAGACACGGAGTCACCCTGGCCGGCCAACCCCACGGCCTGGTCCATTTTAGACGCCAGCTCCGTCTTGACCTCTCTGCACTCAAGGAGCGTCTGCACTCCTACTATATGAAGCAGCTTCCCTTTTTGACGATCAACAAGGTCTATATCCGTCCCAAAAGCACTATCCAGGCCCTGCCCAAGCACTTTGAGATCGAGTTTAAAAAGCAGCTTTATAAAAACAACCGCGGCACCATCAAGATAACAGGGGGCGGGCAGCGTATCTTTTTTACCTTTCAGCTGGATGCGACCTATTCACAGTTTACGGCGACTCAGACCCTGCATAAAGGGGACCCTATCACCAGTCTCAATACAAAAATGGAGATCGTTCCTTTTAAGCATTTCCACGAACCGATCATCGGGTATGCGGAACTGGGGCAAGTGGAGGCCCGGCGCTATATCAAGGAGGGGAAACCGATCCGGAAAAAAGATGTTCAGCCTGTAGCCCTTGTTAAGCGCGGCGGTATTGTAAATGTTAAGCTGATTGAGGGTAATATTTTAATTCATTTTTCCGCAACTGCACTCAAAGACGGAAGGATCGGTGAGACGATCTTTGTCAAAAAAGATGACGGAACCCGTCTAAAGGTAAAAGTTGTGGGTCAGAACAAGGTCGAAATAGAGTGAAAATAGTCGTTGCCATCTCCGGTTCCAGCGGTGCCAAGCTCGGTCTTTCTGTCATCCAAAAGCTTCCCGAACATTTCGAAAAGCATCTGATCCTGACAGAACATGCCCAAGTCGTTTTGGACAAAGAGAACAATACGACCATCCACCATAACAACGAAATCTGGGCTTCCATTGCCTCCGGATCGTTTGGTGCGGATGCGATGATGATCACCCCCTGCAGTATGAATACCCTGGCCAAGATCAGTGTCGGCATTGCCGACAACCTCGTTACCCGGGCCGCTGCTGTGATGATCAAGGAGCGCAAAGATCTTTTGATCGCTCCGCGGGAGATGCCTTTTTCCGCTATCGCCTTGGAAAACATGCACAAACTGGCCACACTGGGTGTCATCATCGCACCGCCGGTAGCCGGCTTTTACAGTGAGCAGGAGAGTCTGGAAGATATGGAAAACTTTATCATCGGACGCTGGTTTGACCAGCTCGGTATCGAGCATAATCTTTATAAACGGTGGAGTGACCATGCCTAAGACCGCTATCTATCCCGGTACCTTTGATCCGATCACCCTGGGGCACTTCGATATTATCGAAAGAGCCCTCGATCTTTTTGACGAAGTGATTATCGCCGTCGCCACCTCAGAGATCAAAAAACCGCTTTTTAACACCCAACAGCGGGTAGCCTTAGTCGAAGCTGCCATAGCAGATATGGAGCGTGTCACCGTACTCCCTTTTGACTCTCTTCTTGTCGACTTTGCCAAAGAGCATGGCTCCAAGATCATCGTACGCGGACTCAGAGCTGTCAGTGATTTCGAGTATGAGCTGCAACTGGGGTATGCCAATCAATCACTCGATCCCAATATCGAAACGGTCTACCTGATGCCCTCTTTGGAGCACGCCTTTGTAAGCTCTTCGATCATCAGAAATCTTCTGCAGTTTGACGGGCGTTTAGAGCATCTGGTCCCGCAGGCGACCCTACCCCTACTCAAAGAGTTCCGATGTATATAGTCTTTGAAGGTATTGATACAGCAGGAAAAAGTACCCAGATCGAACTTTTAAAAGAGCAGCTAAGTGATACACTCATCACCCGAGAGCCGGGAGGCACCCCCTTTGGCAAGGTGATCAGAGAGATCGTACTGGGGCATGAAGAGCTCGACCCGATGACGGAACTGCTGCTTTTTTTGGCGGACCGCAGAGAACACTATAAACAGGTGGTCGAGCCTGCCATGGCACAGGAAAAAGCGGTGATCTCGGACCGCTCTTTTATCTCAGGAATCGCCTACGCCTTGACGAACCGGGGTTTTGAGACCAACCAGCTGATCGATCTGAACCTGATGACGCTCAACGGTACACTGCCGGATGCCGTCATCCTTTTTAAGATCCCCAAAGAGACGCTGATCGAACGGCTTTCAGCCAAGACGATCGACGGTATCGAAAAACGGGGCATCGAATATCTTCTCAAAGTCCAGGAGGCATTGATCGACACAACCCGTCACCTGTGTATCAAACATATCGTCATCAATGCGGCAGACTCGATCGAGTCGATTCATAAACAGATTTTAGAATTTATAAAGAGGGAGCACAAATGATTCAGTCACTAAGAGGTATGAACGACCTTTTTGATGATGAAAGCCGAAGATTTCAATATTTTATCTCAACAGCCAGCCAGATCGCCAAACGCTACGGTTTTGAGTGGATCGAAACACCTGCACTGGAGGAGACGGCGCTTTTTAAACGTTCTGTAGGCGAAAGCAGCGATATCGTCGGTAAGGAGATGTACCAGTTTGAGGATAAAGGGGGCAACGATGTCTGTCTGCGACCCGAAGGTACGGCCGGCGTTGTGCGTGCTTTTATCCAAAAAAAGCTGGATAAAGCAGGCGGCAAACAGCGCTACTTCTACTACGGACCGATGTACCGTTATGAGCGTCCCCAAAAGGGCCGTCTGAGACAATTCCACCAGTTCGGGGCCGAGAGTTTCGGTAACGATTCGGTCCTGGAAGATGTGGCCGTGATCCTGATGATGCGCGATATCTTTACAGCACTGGGTATCCCTTTCAAGCTGGTCATCAACTCTTTGGGGTGTAAAGCGTGTATGCCCCCCTACAGAGACAATCTCGTCTCCTTTGTCCAAGCTGTCGAAGAGGAGATCTGTGAGGATTGTGTCCGCCGTCTGGATACCAATCCGATCCGTGTACTTGACTGTAAAAACGGCCAGTGCCAGACGCTTTATGCCGATGCACCCAAACTGATCAACAACCTCTGTAACGAGTGTGATGAAGATTATCAGCGCCTGACGGCTCTTTTGGACCAAGCGGGTATGACGTACGAACTCGATACCAACCTGGTACGGGGTCTTGATTACTACTCCAAAACGGCATTTGAGTTTGTCGCCGACGGTATCGGAGCACAAAATGCCATCGCAGGCGGCGGACGGTATGACCGCCTGGTAGAGTTTTTAGGCGGTAAACCGACACCTGCGGTCGGTTTTGCGATCGGAATCGAACGGGTTTTGGAACTGATCCAGATGCCTGAATCTGAGCGTGAAGGGTACTATTTCGGTTCTTTAGATGAAGAGGGTATCGATGAGCTCTTTACTTTGGGAATGCAAAAAAGAGGCCAGGATCTGGTTCATATCGAGTATGAAAAACGTGCGATGAAAAAACATCTTAACGCGGCGGATAAACTCAATGTACGTTATTGTGTTATCATAGGTGAAAACGAACGAAACGAAGGTAAGGTCTGGATCAAAGACCTTGTTGAAAAATCTGAAGAGCTCATCTCTGTTGCAACTTTTTTAGAAGGCAAATAATATCTTATGGAAAACTACGGTATCAACCTATGGTCTGACGGCAACTTCTTTATCAGTGATGAGTATCTTCATCTAAACTATAAAAGTTCCCCTTCGCTTTTTGAGATAACCAAAGCGGTTCGGAATGAGGGGATCACGGGCCCTATTCTTCTGAGGTTTCCCCATCTGATACGCAAACAGATCGATACCATCTATACCAATTTCAACCGAGCCATAGCAGAAAACAACTACCCGGCCGAATTCAATGCCGTTTTCCCTCTGAAGGTTAATCAGTACCCCGAATTCGTCCGTCATCTCATCAGTGACGACCTTCCCTATAACTACGGGCTGGAAGCGGGAAGTAAGGCCGAGCTGCTGCTGGCGATGTCACTGAACAAACAGGGAGCCCCCCTTACCGTCAACGGCTTCAAAGACCAAAGCATGATCAACCTCGGCTTTCTGGCCGCCAAGATGGGACACAATATCACCATCACGATCGAGGGCCTGAATGAGCTTGAGATGATCATCAACGCTGCCAAAGAGGAAGGTGCAGTCCTGCCTAGTATCGGGATCCGCATGCGTCTGCACAGCAGCGGCTCTGGTATCTGGGAAAAAAGCGGCGGCATCACCTCCAAGTTCGGGCTGACCGCCACCGAACTGATCGAGGCGATGGAGCTCTTAAAAGAGTCCGGTATCATGGGTGCCTTTACGATGATCCATTTTCATATCGGCAGTCAACTAACCGATATCAACCCGCTGAAAATCGCGCTTAGAGAAGTCGGAAATATCTATGCCGACCTTATCAAGATGGGTGCATATAACCTGAGAGCTCTCAATCTGGGCGGCGGTATGGCCATCGAATATTCGCAGCATGAGTCGACACTGGACAAGAACTACGAGATCGCGGAGTTCAGTAACGGTGTGGTCTTTTTGCTCAAAAGTATCTGTGAGGCCAAGTCGGTTCCCACTCCGGATATCTATACCGAATCGGGACGTTTCATCGCGGCACCCCATGCCGTACTGGTAGCACCGGTACTGGAACTTTTTTCACATGACTATCAGGAAAAAAGCCTGAAACTTAAAGAGAACAACCCGCCGCTTATTACGGAACTTCATGAACTTTATCAGTTGATTGATGCCCGAAACGCTATCGAGTTTATACACGACTCACTGGATCATATGGAGTCGTTACTGACCCTTTTTGACCTGGGGTATATCGATCTTATCGACCGTTCCAATGCGGAAGTTTTGACCCACCTGATCATCAAAAAAGCGCTTCGCCTGTTATCGGAACATCCGCTGCCGGAGCTTCAGCAGCTGCAAAACAGACTGCAGGAACGCTACCTGATCAACAGCTCCTTTTTTCAGTCCATCCCCGACTTTTGGGGTCTTAACCAGCACTTCCCGGTGATGCCGATCCATATGCTGGACCAAAAACCTACCCGTGCCGCGACACTGTGGGATATCTCCTGTGACAGTGACGGGGAGATCCCTTTTGATGAGAAGCGTCCGCTGTTGCTGCATGATATCGACCTCGATACTCAGGAGTACTTCGTCGCCTTCTTTAAACTCGGCGCCTATCAGGAGGTCTTGGGAATGAACCATAACCTCTTTACCCGTCCGACCGAAGCCACGATCAAAATCGATGATGAAGGTTTTGATTTCGAGGTGATCAATCCCTCTGATGACATCCTCGAAATCCTCGAAAATTTGGGCTATTCACCCAAAGATATTGTAAATTCATTAAATAGTAAGATTAATCAATCAAATTTACTCACATCAGACGAAAAAGATGATACGATTGCAAAACTCGAAGATTATTTCAACCAAAACGGTTATCTTCAAATAACAAATTTATAGGAATATTATGGGCATTTGGTCACAGATAAAAGAAGATTTCTCTGTTGTATATAATAACGACCCGGCCATTCGCTCCCGCATCGAGCTCTTTTTTAGTTATCCGGGCCTATGGGCACTCTTTTGGTATCGGATCTCGCACAAGCTTTATACCAAAGGGTTCAGGACTTTCGCACGTTTTTTGATGTCGATCTCGCAGTTTTTAACCAATATTGACATCCACCCCGGTGCCCAGATCGGCCGAAGGGTCTTTATCGACCACGGATTCGGTGTCGTCATCGGCGAAACCGCGATCATTGAAAATGATGTCCTGATCTACCAGGGGGTCACACTGGGCGGGGTGAGCCTGGAACCTGGTAAACGCCATCCGACGATCAAAGAGGGTGCCGTTATCGGTGCCGGTTCAAAGATTCTTGGTAATATCATTATCGGTGAGCACTCCAAGATCGGTGCCAACTCGGTCGTCGTCAAAGAGGTGCCACCCCATTCAACGGCTATCGGTATACCGGCACGTGTCGTTGATAAAGGTCGCTGCAAGAATCCCCTCTCCCACAACAAACTGCCAGATATTGACAAAGAGATGTTTGAGTACCTTTTAAAAAGGGTAGCCGTACTGGAGCATATCCTGGTCAAAGAGAACAACGAGATCATCGAACAGGATCTCGAACTTGAACATATCTATGAGACCTTCATCAAGGCGATGAAAAACTGATCAAAGCGAAACTGTACGGTTTCGTCCTTCGTTCTTGGCACGGTAAAGTGCTTTGTCCGCCCGTTCCAGCGTATCCTCGATTACTTTATCGGCTCCCAGTTTCAATGTCGTCACACCGATACTCACGGTAAACTGGATAACGGTGCCGTCACACTCTACCGCGGTGTTGGCGATCTCATGGCGGATCCTTTGTGCCAGGCTGTATGCCGCATCCAAATCGGTCTCGGGAAGCATCACGACGAACTCTTCTCCCCCGATACGGGCTACGGTATCCAGACTCCTGACACTGTTGTGACAGATCTTTACCAGAACTTTAAGTACCTCGTCACCCGCCGCATGCCCGTAGGTATCATTAACCTCTTTGAAATGATCGATATCAAGCATCATCAACGTCAAAGGATGGCCGTAACGTTTGCTCCGCTCATACTCCAAAGCGGCGATCAGTTCATATTTTCTCCGGTTCGTTGCCCCGGTTAACGGGTCAACAAAGGCCATCTTTTCGAGCTTCCGGTTCTCCCGCTGTTTATCTTCAAGCTCAATATCTTTTTGATTCAGATAAAGCTGTGCATAGATATCCCCTCTCAGGAGGTTTTGACGGCTCACTTCATAGGCTTGGGCCATCTGACCGATCTCATCATCTTTCGTAAAAAACCTTAAACGCAAAGAGCGGTTCCCTTCGGCCAGTCCCTGCATCGCCTCTGTCAACCTCGCTATCTGACGCAGACTGCTCTCTTTAAAAAGATACGCTACCAACTGTGCCACGATGATGATGACCGCCATAAAGATACTCCACACTATCAGATTGGTCACGGAGTCATCGATACGTTCACTGACGATACGGCTGACATTTTTGGCAAGTTCATCAGCCACACCTCTGATTTGCTTGATCCATGTTTGCATCGAATCAAACCAGACCTTGGAAGAGAGCCCTTCTAAGCTCTTTTTAGAAATTTTTTCTTCATAGACGGCGATACGTTCTGTCTGTTCTACGGAGAGCACCTGCTCTTTTTGCATCAGCTGTTCATGGGTCGCGACCGATTCAAAAGAGCGCATATAGATCTTTTTGGCACCGGTATATTCCAAAAACTTCTTGTAATCACCATCCGAAATACCCCCGCTGTCGATCAAAAGTGTGCCGTAGACCTTTTGAAGTCCCAACATCTCTTTATAATAAAGCATCGCAGAGTGTGCCGAGATCGCTGTTGAAAGTTCCCTGTCTACCTTGAAGTGGACCATAGCCGATGCGATCTTTAAAAGGTTACTGACGTTTTGCGTATAGAATGTGACCAGATTCTCGTTGCTGACACTGCGATAGAGTATCTTTTTACGGATCTTTTGCAGCTGAAGCTGATCCTGCCGCAATCTTTCGATATTAGAGGCGATCGCGTCCAGCTGTCTGGGATGGGCCGTATCAAGTTCGATAAAAAAAGCTTTTAAAGCGCGGTCTACCTTCTTGTACTGTTTAAGAAGCTCTTTGCGACTCGCCTCATCATCGGACGTTAAAACAAAAGTACCCAGCCCACGCTCTACCTGGACCGCGTCAATAAGGGCATTGACATCGGATACGATGTGGCTGACATGGGATACATGTACCATGTTTTGGTACTGTCGCCACTCCTGGCTTAAGATGATCCCGCCCAGGATCAGCATCCCGATAAAGGGTACCGTCATCACATAAGAGATACGTCTGCCAAAACTGAAGATTTTTGCGACTCTGTTTAATACCCGGTTGAGCAATCCCCGGTTCATCTCCCGGCTTGAAGCGATTCCGGCATCTTCAAACAGTCTCACCAGTTTCAGATCTTCGGAGATGATATGGTTGACCAGCCAATCTGTCAGGTAGATCGTCACTTCCTGCGCTGTCAGATAGTTTTTCGCACCCAAAAGCTGCTCTTTAAGCTCCGGTACTTTGGCGGCAAAGGCCCTGTGCTGTTTGATATGTTCATCGCTTTGTGCATAGCCGTATTGCTGCATCAACGCCTCTTCACGCTGAAAATGCTCTACGACATACGATTCCAGGCTTTCAAAGGTATCTTCCAAGACTGTTTCGGCTGCATTGAGGTCGATAGCATCGTACAGCCGGTTAATGATCTCCAGTAACCGCTTGTGATCGTTATCGATACTCTCGACCCCGATGCTCATACCCTCGTTCCAGCTGATTCTATACATCTATCTATCCCCTACAGCAGCGCTTACCAAAAGCTTTTCAAACTCATTGTAGCAAAAAAGGAGAGAGAAACCCTCCTGATTCGGGGAAAAAGAGCTCTTTTGAGACAAATATCTCCGTAAAAGCGTCTCTAACCTCATATTTAGCTCTCTTTTTATCTCAAGTTTACCTTCTGTGAGATATAATCGCGTTACTTAAACATTACCATACCTCCTTACGAAGGCATAATCAGATGAAAAAAGAAGTAAAAAAAGTCGTTTTAGCATATTCAGGCGGTCTTGACACCAGTGTCATCCTTAAATGGCTGCAAGATGAGTACAACTGTGAAGTCGTAACCTTTACGGCAGATATCGGTCAGGGTGAAGAGGTTGAACCTGCCCGCCAAAAGGCATTGGAGCTGGGTATCAAGCCTGAAAACATTTTTATTGACAACCTGGAAGAGGAGTTTGTACGTGACTATGTATTCCCAATGTTCCGTGCCAATGCCATCTATGAAGGTGAATATCTTCTAGGTACTTCGATCGCCCGTCCGCTGATCGCCAAACGCCAGGCAGAGATCGCGAAGATCACCGGTGCAGACGGCGTATCACACGGTGCGACAGGTAAAGGTAATGACCAGGTACGTTTTGAGATGGGTTACCTTGGTATCAACTCTGACCTTACGATCATCGCGCCTTGGAGAGAGTGGGATCTTAACTCACGTGAAAAGCTTCTGGCTTATGCTGAAAACCACGGTATCAAGATCGAGAAGAAGGGTAAGAAATCTCCATACTCTATGGATGCCAACCTGCTTCACATCTCTTATGAGGGCGGCATCTTGGAAGATCCTAATGCCGAACCTGAAGAGTCTATGTGGCTATGGACCACCAGTCCTGAACAAGCGCCAGATGAGCCTGAATATATCACGTTGACTTACAAAAACGGTGACCCTGTTGCCCTTAACGGTAAAGAGCTCAGCCCTGCCGAGATGCTTCGTACACTTAACCAGCTGGGCGGTAAACACGGTATCGGACGTGTCGACATCGTAGAGAACCGTTTCGTCGGTATGAAGTCACGCGGATGTTATGAGACTCCGGGCGGTACGATCATGCTAAAAGCACACCGTGCTATCGAATCCATCTGTCTGGATAGAGAAGCGGCGCATATGAAAGATGAAATGATGCCGCGTTATGCCAAACTGATCTACAACGGTTTCTGGTTTGCTCCGGAGCGTGAGATGCTTCAGGCGGCTATCGATAAGACTCAGGAGTTTGTAGAGGGTACGGTGAAGCTGAAGCTTTACAAAGGTAATGTCATCGTTGTCGGCCGCGAATCTGATAAGTCACTCTTTAACCCGGAGTTCTGTACGTTTGAAGAGGATGAAGTTTACGATCAAAAAGATGCCAACGGCTTCATCAAGCTTAACGCACTGCGCTTTATTATTGCGGGTAAGACACGTCAATAAAGTTAACCGAAAAGTTTGACGCTAAGCTAAGACAAACTTTTTATAATTTCATCAAATGATTTCTAAAATTCGTACGGAGTACCCCGTACGAATAGTTAAAGCATAAAAGTACGAAAAGGTAAGATATGGCAGAAACAATCAAAAAAGTTGATCCGGAATCGGAAGAGTTTAAAACAGAACTTGAAAAGACAAAAAAATTTACAGATAAAGTCGTTAAGCAGTTTGACTGGGCCTATAACCCTGATGCAGAGATCAATGTCAATATCCAGTTCGGATTGACACGTAACAAGCTCATCTACGGTAAGCGCTACTGCCCATGCTTTTTTGTAACAGGTGAAGCGGATGACCGTATCTGTCCATGTCCTCCGGCAATTGAAAAAGAGATTCCTGAAGATGGTGTATGTCACTGTCAAATTTTCTGTACCCCTGAATATGCTGCACAAAAGAAACTTGAAGAGGAAGCGGATGTCGTCGTACATGAACACTCCCGCGGTCTGACTAAAGAGGAGTGTGAAGCGCTGGTACTAAAAGAGCAGCTTGATTCTGATGAAGTCGTCGCACTCTTGGAAGCGCGTGAGCTTGGTATGGTTGACTTCAAACTGATCGACGTTCGTGAATGGATGGAGAATAAGGGTGCCCGTATCGCCGGTACGGACCACCTGATCCCGACCACCAGCTTCTATGACGCACTCAATGAAGCCAACCTTGACAAAGAGGTACCGGTCATCGTTTACTGCCACGTCGGTAGCCGTTCGGCACACTGTCAGCGTATTCTGAAATCGATGGATTTCAAACATGTCGGAAATATCTCCCACGGTATCGTCAGCTACCAGGGAGCTTTAGAGAGAGGTTAACCTTCCTCCTCTAGATAGAGATTTTCTCTATCATTCTGTAACCACTTTTCTCAACATCACATTTTTCCTTCTGTTATTTTTCATTAAACCTCCATAATGACCCTAATTTGACTAAAATACCTAATAGTATGTATCTAAACAGATCCAAGGAGTCCTCCTATGCAGTTTAATCTCAACTCTTTTTTGATAGCCCTATCTACCGCACTGGACTATGCAGAACGTGAGATCATGCATATTACAACCCACCACAGTAAACGGTGTGCCTACATCGTCTTAAGGATGGGACAGGAGCTTGGCATGACCAAAGAGGAGTGTTTTGATCTCTGTTCTTTGGGACTGATGCATGACAACGGGATCACGCAGGCTTTTTTGAGACAGACATTCTTGGAAGCCGGGAGTCCCAAGAACCTTCCTCTTTTGGAAAACCTCAAAGAGCACTGTTCTATCGGTGAGGAGAATATCGCCGATTTCCCCTTTTTGACCAATCCCCACAACGTCATTTTGTACCACCACGAGTACCTTGACGGATCGGGACTTTACGGAAAAAAGGGTGATGATATCCCCCTGATGTCCCAGATCATCTGTTTTGCTGACGAGCTGGATATGCATATGGACCTGCTAAATATCACCGTCGACAACCTTGACGAACTGCATGCCTTTATCAAAGAACGTTCAGGAACACTCTTTAGAGAGGATATCTGTGAAGCATTTTTTAGACTCTCTTCGAAGATCTCCTTTTGGCGTGACCTTAGAGATGACAACATCATCTTTGCACTCAAACAGTACCTCCCGCTTTTTACTGTCGATATCGATCCTACCCATATGCTGGCTATTACCGCTGTCTTCTCCCTGATCATCGATGCCAAGTCCAACTTCACGGCAACCCACTCAAACGAACTGATGGATAAAGCTGCCATGATGGGGGAACACTTTAAGTGGGACACTGACAAAAAGATACGTTTTCAGATGGCGGCCAATCTGCATGATGTCGGCAAGCTTGCTATGCCCAGCGAGATATTGGAAAAAGAGGGTCCGCTCACGACTGATGAGTTTGAGCAGATTAAAGAGCACGCCTATATCACCCACACGATCTTGGGCAGTATCGAAGGTTTTGGCGATATCCACTCGTGGGCAGCAGCTCACCATGAACGTCTCGACGGCAGCGGCTATCCCTTCGGTCTTAAAGATGTCGAACTCTCTTTTGAGTCACGTCTGCTTGCGACATTGGATATGTACCAGGCTCTGACGGAGGATCGTCCCTACCGTGAGGCGATGCCACACAGTGAAGCGATCAAACTGATGCGTGCCAATACCCATGAAGGGCTTTTAGACTCTCATATCGTCGATGCCATCGATCAGGTCTTTGGCAATAAGCAGGTCCACACCGCCTAATCGACCAGCTCGATATCCAGTGAGCTTAAAAGGTTTAAGGCCTCATGGCGGTTAAACTTCGCTTGTGTCACCTCGTTAAACTTCACATCGATCGCCATATGCGTCGCATCCGTAAAATCTGCACCGCCAAGTTGTGTCTGGTGAAAAAGTGCGCCTTCGAAATCGGTTGATCTCAGATCGGAGCTTCGAAGATTGCTTTCTCGAAAATCGGCATCTTTGGCACTGCACAGATGCATCACGTCTCCTCAAGCGAAAGAGCGAAAAAGGAGCTGTCGTTTAGATTGCATCGATCAAACCCCGTACCACCCCTTTACCCAAAAGGCCGGACCACTCTCCCCTGCCCCATACGATACCGATAAGCTTGCATCCTTCAAAACGGACATCATTAAAACGCGGAACCCGTAAGATCGGCTAAAGAGAGGTTACACTCACTAAAACGGCACTCTATAAACTTGCAGGATCTAAACCTGCTCTGGGTAAAGTCACATCGTATAAAATGACATCCGTCAAAGGTCACCTTCTCTATTTCTGTTTCGGGCAACGCAGCATTTTCAAACGTCTCTTCTATATATTCACTGTTATTGACAAACTTCATGATTGCTGCTGCATAAACAGGACAAACTTTTTATCCTCAAGAGCGTTTCCAAAACCGACGACGTCATGTGAAGTGTTGCCTATCTTTAAAATGACAGGATACATCATCGCTTCGTTAGGCAAGCCGTTGATAAGAGGCAGAACCGTTCCTACATTCACTTCTTGAGGCTCTTGGCGGATAATAAACTGCAGTTTTTCATCTTCGATGATACAATCATTTATGAGAGCTTCTCCCGCAAAAACCAGATCACCCTTCTCATCCTCTTTTAAAAGCATCGCCAAAAAGGTAAACGTCTCCTCATTGGCAATCGCTTCACGTATCTCTTCGATCAGGTCTATGATCACTTTCACTTTTTATCATCCTCGGTAACTTTTTGTTCTGCGGATACTTTGATCTGCACCTCTTTTTCCATAAGACGCATTTTATCTTCCGCAGCCTCTTTTTCCGCTTTGAGAATCGGATCGGTGCGTTCTGTTTCAGCCAGTTGATTATACTTTTGTACCGTAACAAAAGCTTTAAAATAATCCGGATCTTTCAATAGGGTCACAAGTTTTTTGTAATAGCGTAAAAAACCTTTTTTGATCTTTTGGGCACTCTTTTGCTGTTTGACTAACGGCTCGACATGCTCAAACCGCCATCCCGGATAATAGCTTGATACCGTATCGATCTCCCACATCTGAATACGTTTGACGACCTTTTCCAAAAGCAGGGGCTGACGCATGATCGCAGGCTTGATCACACCGCCAACCTGAAACCTCACAGCACCGATCCCTGAGTAAACGGCTTCCCGCTGAGAAGTTATCGGAACAAACCGTTTTAGATCATAACGGGATCTTAACTGTGCCGCAAAAAAGAGAAACGCAGCATCTTCTATCTTTTTCAGCTGATGCAGCTTCAAGGCTGCGATAAACATATAGGTCGAAGGGGCTTCATCTGTATGAGCCAGCATATATTCAAGAGATTTTTCCAACACCATCCCCTGCATTTGCAGACCATCAACAGCCTTTTGCAGCTGGGGAGAAAAAGCTCTTTGAATGGTGATATCCCCCTCGGCATAAACGATCAAAACCCCCAAGACAAGACCGGACAAAAGCTTTTTCATGATGTTTCCTTTTAAAGATCTATGACGATACCCACGGGACAGTGGTCTGAACCCTCGATCCCCTGCATGATAAAGGCGTCTTCTAACGACTCTTCCAAATCATCACTGATAAAAAAGTAATCGATCCGCCATCCGACATTCTTGGCCCGGGCGCTAAAGCGGTAGGACCACCAGCTGTACTCATCCTCTTTATCCCCGTGAACATAGCGGAAGGTGTCAATATAGCCGTGATCGATCAGCTTATCGATCCAGGCCCTCTCTTCTGGCAGAAAACCGGAGGTCTTGGCATTGGACTTGGGATTTTTCAGATCGATCTCCCTGTGGGCCGTATTGACATCCCCGCAGATAATGATCGACTTGCCCTCCTCTCTTAATGCCTCGCAGTGAGCCAAAAAATCATCATAAAACCGCATCTTATACGCCAGCCGTTCCTCATCCTTTTGGCCGTTGGGGAAATAGACATTGAAAAGGACAAAATCACCGAAATCCTGTTCGATAATACGCCCCTCGTTCTCCCTGTCAATTTCAGGACGGGTATGAACACTTTCAGGCCGGATCATCGAATAGGTCGCCGTACCGGAATACCCCTTCTTATCGGCAGAGTTGACATCCAGTGTCAGGTATTCGCTCTCAAACATACCGTCGGGGATCTGTTCCGGTGTCGCTTTGATCTCCTGCATACAGAGGATATCGGGGGCGTGATGATCCACCCACTTAAGCGCCTCCTTATTAGCTACAGCCCTGATGCCGTTGACATTCCATGAGATAATTTTGAGTGACAAAAATGCATCCTTTGTTACAATTTTAATTGATACGGCACCGGAATAAAAGCCCGAGCCGCTAGCGGCTTTGACAGCACCAGTGCTGTGAGCCCGCTGCTGAAGCGAACCCAGTGTTAACGTAGCCATGGAAGCTTTGCCTCAATGGTGTATTTGATATAACTTTATTTGTGGACCAACGCAAAATCCGGGATACTGATCGGAATGATCGTCGTCGGTTTTTGCTTGCCCTTGGTCAGCTTCTTGACCCGGTTGGTAACATAGAGGTCAATCTCCTTGATACTTACCATGCCGTCTTCGTCATAATCGGCTTTTTGCTCTTTGAGTCCCTCGATCAGCGACTTGGTAAAGGCACCGTGTCCCCAGGACTTCTCTTCATAGCTGTAGCCGTTACCCGTCGTAGCGGTCATAATCACCTGTCCGGTCCCGGCGTTAACGATCGACTTGATGGCACTGGTCATATCGCGGCGCGTTCCCGTGATATTGCCGCTATGGCAGGTATCGGCCAAAAGGATCACTTTTGAAGGGAGGTTGTTGAGTGTATCTTCAAACTCAATCCATTTAAGTGCCGTTCTCCGCAGCCTGTCAAGGTTGGCATCATGGTTTAGAAAATAGTATTTGCCGTGATCATCATTGACGCCGTGCCCCGCGATAAAGATGATCGCGACATCACGCTGTGTCGCCTCGGCATTAAGCCAATCAAGGCCGTCCAGGATGTTGTCCTTGGTCGCACCTTCGTTGATGTAACTTTTGATCTGTACATCTTTATAGATCTTCCCTTTTTGGTTTTGAAACAGACCGGCAATCGCTTTGGCATCTTTGTCCGCTACTCCCAGGTTATAGGATTTATTCTGATACTCGCTGACACCGATAGCCAGAAGGTAGAGTGTCGGCTTAAAAATATCTTTTTCATTGACACGTTTCGTTGCCGTAACCGTCACGGAATCACTCAGTGCGTATTTGTTACGCGCCATAATCTGGATGACGTTTTTTGCATCTTCGATATCGACGGTGATCGTATGCTTTTGATAATAGGGAGAGTTCTTTTTCTTCATCAATGCCCGGGTCTGTATCTTACGACCGTTTAGCGTCACGATGATCTCTTTGATCGGGGTCTCATCAGAGCGTACTTCAAAGGTCACATCGACACTCGAACGTTCTGTTTTGATACTGGCTGGACTAAGCAGCGATACAAGCGGCGGTAAAGAGGTGACAACATCCACCTTTTCGACTTTTTTCGTACGGTCCGCGTAGGCGATAGCCTTTTCTTCACTGCCGACCTTCAAGATGTTTTTGATAATGTCCGGGCGGTATTTCGAGGAGAAGAACTTGTCGCTGCTGACAAAACGGGACTCTTTATAGCGCCCCTGGTTGATATGATACCCCACATATCGGTCACCGCCGATACTGGCATTATAGTAACCCTTCTCTGTCCAGACGATAAACTCATCGTTGGTAGCTACAAAAAGCGTTACCATAGGGTGAAGGGTCGTTGCGTGACCGATCTGGCTTAAATCCCACACTTTAATAGTCTGGTCGTCACTTCCCGATACAAGACGGTCACCGTCGACGGCGATCGACCAGACCGAACCGTTGTGCCCGACCAGATTGGCTACCTCTTTGCCGTTAAGATCATAAACACGAAGCGATCCGTTGCCCCCGCCCGAGATCACATAATCTTTATAAAACCCGAAACAACGGTGGCTGTAACCGGTACTTGACGTACGGGTTACCGATGCCACGCTGTTTCCGTTGCGTTTGATCTTCAAGACCGCATCGACCTTATTGTAGGGACCGCCGCGCTCGTAATCAAGAGAGAGATTTCCCTGTGTCGTCACCGCACGATTAAAGCCGATGATATCACTGGTAACCTGCATCCTATCCAGGTCAAATGACTTTTGAAAAGGGCTTTGTTTAAAGTGAAAATCCGTAGCGCTGAACTTATGCCCGAAAGCGATCTTGTTCCCTTTGATACCGACACTCCAGATCACATCGCCTACTCCCTGGATATGGGTCTGATCTTCTCCCGTGTTAATATCCCAGATATACATCTCTTTATGGTCCCCTCCGGCTGAGGCGACCCGGTTGTTGTCCAAAAAGACCACAGAGAAGACAGAGTTGGTATGTTTGGTAAAGCGCTTCTTCTCCTGATAATCTTTATAACTGTCATAGACGATAACCTCTTCGCTTTTGGTACCGATACTGCTGCCCGAGACAAGATATCTGCCGTTTGGCGAATACTCCAGTCCGCTGGGTCCGAAGTCGTTATAAATAGTCTTGACCATGTTCAGGTTATGGTCAAAGACAAGGATCGTATTCTTATCGCCGCTGACCGCGATATGTACCCCGTTGTAACCGATCGAGTCGATATCAAAGCCGGTGTTGTAGGTAGCCACCTTGGAGATGCGTCCGCTACTTGGCTCAAAGCGGTGCAGCATCACGATATCGTCATCACTGACACTTGCTACCAGGTAACTGCTGCCGTCACGGATCAGTGCCGCTTCACTCACATCGTTGGTGTGATCGCTGATCGTACCTACAAGGGTGAAACTTTTCATATCCCAGATCTTGACGCTGTCATCCGCAGAAGCCGTTACCAGATAGTTGCCGTCTTTGCTAAAACGCAGTCCGAAGATGACACTGGTATGGGACTGCAGTACTTTGATCAGCTTACCCGTATGAAAATCATAGATCCGGACATCCCCGTAACCGCTGCTGTTTTCACTCAACCATCCGCCGGCAGCAAGATATTTATCATCCGGGCTTAAAGATAGGGAGTAGGATTGCCCCTCTGAACCCAAACCGATATGACCCCCGAACTTGCGAAGCTCCCTGCCGGTAGCCGCATCCCATACCCGTATCGTCTTATCGTCACTGGCTGTCACGATCTGGTTATGGTCTGAGGTAGCCATGATCGAACGGATCGTACCCGTATGCCCTTCGGTATTGAGTTTTAAAATAGCCTCTTTTGAGACAGCCTGCGTTACCATTGCCAAACAAATAACTATCCAACCAACCCACGGTATCTGTTTCATGACCAACTCTTTTTCTCAAGATGTTTCTATTATAATGACTTTCTCGTAAAAAACGTACTAAATAGCGAAAATTCCGGCTTTCTCTTTAACATTGTCTAAAATATGGGAGTTCAATCCCTGAGGTCTACTTTATGTATGGTACCGATAACGATGGGAAGATTTCCAAAAAGGAGTTTATGAAGCACCGTCAGATGC
>JBFEYF010000007.1:0-24153 GCA_041562295.1 Sulfurimonadaceae bacterium | reverse complement strand
GCCGGTGTCAGCTCTTTAAGCTGCGGCAGCCATCGGGTGATGTAGCGTCCGTCGGGATCGAACTTCTTGCTTTGGGCATAGGGGTTGAAGATCCTGAAGTAGGGCTGCGGGTCGATACCCGTACCGGCGCTCCACTGCCAGGAAAGGACATTGGATGCCGTGTCGAAATCGAGCAGATGGCGCGCAAAGAAGGCTTCACCCCACTGCCACGGCAGCAACAGGTCTTTGGTTAAAAAGGAGGCGCAGATCATGCGCAGGCGGTTATGCATCCTGCCGGTTTGAAGCAGCTGTGTGATGCCGGCATCCACGATAGGCACCCCGGTCTGCGCACTACAGAACTTCTCGTAGGCCTCTTTATCTTCGATGCCGTTAAAGGGGTATTTGTAGTTCTCTTTTTCGACATGGGGGAAGTGGTAGAGCACATAGGCGTAAAAGTCGCGAAATATCAGCTGCCGGAAAAAAGCTTGGGTCGGTAGCCCCGCCGCCTCCTGACGGGCTAAAAATCGCAGCAGTTCCCTGATGGAGAGCATACCCAAACGCAAAGCGACGCTCAGATGGGACGTCGCCCCAAGGGCGGGGAAGTCGCGTCGGGTTTCATACTCTTTGAGTATCGCGGGGAGCGCCTCCAAGAGGCTTTGGGGATCGGGCAGCTCAACCGAAGATGGGGTAAAACCCAGAGACTCAAGCCGGCAGGCAAGCTTGCGCATACGATCTTTATCGTAAAGCGTGATACCCTCGTAATCGGTCTGAATAAGCTTTTGTTCCGCAGGGGAAAAGCTTTTTGCATGATCTGGCGTGTAGAGGGTTTTGGCCTTTTTGTAAAACGGTGTAAAGACGCGGTAGGGGGTGGCGTCCTCTTTATGGATCGCATCGGGAGCAAAGATATAGGTGTCCTGCAGGTAGTGAAACTCGATCATGCGGGAGATCTCGGTATCCCGTTTACGGGCGTAGGCATCATAATCCCCGCTTGCCGCGACTTCGTCAAAGCCGAGCAGGATGAGGTGGGAGAAGATGGCTTCGGGGGTGCCCCAAAAGAGTTTGAGATCAAGTCCCCGCGACTGCAGCGCTTTTTTAAGCCGCATCACCAGGGTAAAGATGAGTGCGACCCTGCGGTCATGGGACGGAAGTTTCGTAAGAATATGGGTATCGAAGATAAAGATGGGAAGTACTTCGCCTTCAAGCGAAAGCAGCGGGTTATCCTCGATGCGCAGATCCCGCCTGAACCAGAGGATCCGTCTCATTTTCCGCTTCTTATGTCGGATCGAAGCGCCAGCTCCTTGGGGTAGGGGTCGAGAAATTTCTGTCCTAAAAGGTAGGCCTCACCGTATTTTTGGGCAAAGAGGTACAGCGTGCTCAGAGGAACGATCAGGGGGACGATCCTATGGGCATAATCTTTGATCTGTTCATGGAGTGTCGCTTTTTCGACATCGGTAAGCATTTTTTTGAGAAAGCCCGCCATATGTTCCAGGACGTTACGGTTCTTTTTGATACTGCTTTTATGGGCGATCGCCTGTTTAAAAAGGTATTCATAGTTTTGAAAGAGCTCTTCAAAAGAAAGCTCTTGCTGATTGCCCACCACTGTTCCCAGTTCGCGGTAGTGCTTTTCGTCTTTGGCCTGCAGCATAAACTTGTAGGATTGGTGAAAGGCGACAAGATCTTTCATCGTCGGGTGCGTGCTTTTAAAACGCTCAAAGGCGTCATAGGCAAAAAGCTGCATGATGAAGTTTTCGCGCAGCCAGGGGTCCTGAAGCCGCCCCTCCTCCTCGATGGGCAGCAGGGGAAACGCCTCCCTGCACATCGAAGCAAAGAGCCCGTCACCTTTACCTTCGGCAAAACCGTTATCCAAATAGAGCTTGGCGCTGCCAAGGCCGCAGCTTGGTGATTTGGATTTGAGGATGATGCCGCACAGCGGGTGACTTTTGAGTTTTTCAAGTTCGGCACTGCTGGCATGGGTAAGAGGCTTTGTAAGATCCGCACCGCTTTTGTTGGAGGTAAAAAGGGTGTCACTTCCCTGCACCACCATACGCAGAGAGTCCCTGGGGGATCCGAAGGCCAGATGCTCCGGACAAAAGGAGACAAAACGGGCGTAGGCGCTTAATGCATCGGTGATAAAACGGTCACGTTTATGGCCGCCGTCAAATCGTAGGTTCTCTCCGAGAAGACAACCTGAAACAGCTAGGATCATCATCTGCCTTTCTATAACAAAATATGAAGATTGTGTCAGCCGGTACTGTATTGTATAACGAAAGGGGAGGTTTTAGCTTAAGAAAGCGAAGCAGCAGTCTTTATTTATTTTTCGTTTACCAAGACTTGATAAAATAACACTCAAGTTTAATGAGCTATATAACTAAACTAAGGAGGCAGTAATGGAAGGCATTGCTATGAGTATTGCTTTAATACTATTCTTCTTTTTTGTTCTCTCCTATCTAGTGATGGAACATTTTTATGAAATACGCTATGAACTACATCTTATCGGCAATAGGATTAGACGCACACTGAATCTGAAAAGGGTTTAGTCTGCCGGATATTATAGATCTTCGCATTTGGCAAGAAAAGTCTCTAAAGATTTTTGATGCACCCCGCGCTCATTAAACTTGAAATCTATAACACTATCTCCCTTTTCCCAACAACTTTACAAGCTACTCCGCTTAACCGAGGGCCCGGCCCTCATATCTTATGAGACTTTTGCTAGGCGACGACCGTCCGGTTTCTACCCTCTTTTTTGGCTTTATAAAGTGCAGTATCCGCTTTTTTGATGATATCCGAAGGGGTCATGCTCTGGGGTGTGATCTGTGTCAGCCCGATGCTGATCGTCGTAGAGATCATCTGGTCACGGATAGGGATCTTCACTTTTTCGATCTCCTGACGCATCCTTTCCGCACTTTGATAGGCCTGTTCGAGGTTGGTGTTGGGCATGCAGATGATAAACTCTTCACCTCCGTAGCGTGCAAAGATATCGTAACTGCGCATATGCTGTTTGCACAGGGCGGTGATCTCTTTGAGCACGATATCTCCGATGTCGTGTCCGTACTTGTCGTTGATGGCTTTGAAATGATCGAAATCAAGCATCAACAGGCTTAACGGGTTTTTACACCGGGTATACTCATCCATATGGCTTTTGAGTTCCGTCAAAAGCTTGCGCCGGTTATAGATACCGGTGAGTTCGTCAATCTCACATAGCGAGCGCAGACGCACCTCAAGATTATGGCGCTTTGAGATATTGCTGGCCATCCAAAGTACCGCACGTTTTCCGTCGAAAAGATCCGGCAGTGCCTGAATACGACCTTCAAAATAGATCACCTCACTGGGACCCTCTTTCTCCTCAAGACCCAGGACATCAAAGTTGCCCAGATGGTATTCGGTAATAAGCAGCGTATTGCTTTGCAAAGCCTCCTGGATCCGCTCATGGAACCAGCGGGCCTTCTCTTCAACGAGCACCTCATACAGTGAGAGTCCTACCAAACCGGAACCGTCATGATAATAGCGGCTGTCAATACCGCCCAGTACAGCAAGGTAGCGTGCATCTTCACTTAGGATAAAAACCGGGTCAGGCAACGATTTAACGATGGATTGCAGGTAGGTAAGGTCTTCAATAATATTCAAGAACAGGCCCTTTGTAGAACATGAATTATCATATTAAATCATAGCTTGTATTGCTTTTTGTAATCTGAATAGGGCGTATTGAGAAGGATATAAGGAGATTTTTGGGGATCAAAAGTAGCCGAGGTGTTACCTTTTGGAAGTCAAAAGCGTCGATCAAAGGCTCAAAGAGCCTATTTGATCTCGATCGACTTAATGGAATCGACTTCGGCCAGCTTGGGCAGGGTGATCTCCAAAACGCCCTCGCTGCAGCTGGCTGTGATATTTTCGGTATCGACATGTTCCGGGAGGCTAAAGGCCCGGCTGAACTTGCCAAAGCGTGTCTCGACGCGGTAGTAATCCTCCTCTTTGACCTCCTCTTTGAAGTTGCGTTCGCCGCTGATGGTCATCGTGTTCTCTTTGATGTCGATTTTGATATCCTCTTTTTTCACTCCGGGCAGATCGACATCGATATGGTAGGCGAATTCACCCTCGCGGGTATTGACCTGCGGGGTAAATGCCGCCACGTCACCTTCATCAGAGAAGTGCTTGGGATAATCTTTGAAAAAAGCGCGTTCAAATTCTCTTAACGGGTTTAATGGATTAAATCGTGTTATATACATGGTTAACTCCTTTGTTCAATTTCAAAAGAAGTATAAAACAATGAGGGGGTGCAGTTCTGCCACTTAAGTGGCATTTACTCCAGATAATCGATTTTTTCAAAGAGTTTGGTCAGGTCTTTGATATCAAGCTCTTTGCGCGATATATCGATGATCCCCTCTTTTTTGAGTCTTTGAAGGTTGCGGTTGAGCACCTTTCTTACGGTCCCTACGAGCGTTGCAAGCTCCTCATGGGAGAGGTCGTTGATCAGGTCAAGGTGGTACCCCTCATGATCCTCCTGGAGGTTGCGGCCGATGAGGCGGATGATGCGGCCGTAGACATCATAAAGGGCGAGATCGACCGCAAGTGACTCAAGATCCCGCATCTGCCGGGCCAGGTAGGGAAAAAAATAGCGGTTGAAGTTGGGGTCGTTTTCGATGAGCTCTCTGACATGCCCGATAGGTACCTCTAGGATGCGGCTTGTCTCGAGGGCCGTGGCGGTATAGTGGTGGCTTTTCTTGTCCAAAAGGGTGATGACGTCAAACATATCACCCCGGGAGAGGATGGTGACGGTCTGTTCTTTGCCGGTTTCGGGATGGATATGGGAGATCTTGATCCGGCCTTCAAGGATAAAGTAGAAGTGGTGCATCGTCGCGTCACTGTCAAAAGGGACGTCCCCTTTTTGTACAGTGAGCTCTTTGCGGCGGGTGATGATCTGTACAAGCGTGTTTTGGTCAGACGGCATGGTCTGTGTCTGCGGTGTATCAGGCTGCACCTCTTCCTCCTGTTAGAGATAGGGTAATAATAACACCTTGCATCTGAAACCTTTCTGCTGTCAACTGTGAAGTTTATACGCGTTATCCCCAAAAAAGAGATCAAACCGCCCTCAGGTTTGACATGCTTTGCCCAAACTGTTATAAAAGGGGTTTATGCGAGAAGTCTTGAGTACTTTTGAAGGTGACGTCAGCACCAAAAGATGCAAAAACGCAGGGATGAAAGGAGCAGATGATGAAAAGACGGGTGATCTTGATATGTTTGGGGGTCTTGACGATGCTGTGGGGAGAGAATATGGATATGAAGCAGATCCAAAAGGGCGTTGAAGCTCTTGAAAAACCGCTTTATAACCCTTTTATAGAGCGTTATCTTATCGATGAGGTGAAAAACCTCCGCAGCGACCAGTATAAACTGCGTGTCGAGCTGCGTGAAAAGGTCTCCCAGGCCCATCTGGATCTGTCGGACAGGGCTATGGATTATATGACCAGTACGGTTAACAATATCTTCTTTTTGCTTACGGCGGCGGTCTCTTTGGTGGCGCTTTTTGGATGGCGCAGTCTCAAAGATGCCAGAGAGCAGACGGCGGCACTGGTACAGCAGCGGCTGGATGCCATAACCCAGGAGTATGAACAGAAACTGGCGGCGATTGAACACCAGATGCACCAGCGTTCGGAAGATATTATGAGCAACCAGGAGCATATCGCACGCTCCAATGAGATACATGCGTTGTGGCGCCGCAGCAATCTGGAAGAGAATATCCAGGCCAAGGTCGATATCTATGACCAGATACTCAGCCTGGACCGTTACAATGTCGAGGCACTGACCTATAAAGCGGATGCGGTACTTGACCTTGGAGAACGGGAGTGGGCACTGAATCTTTGTAACCAGGCGTTGGAACTGGACAGTGAATATGCCTACTCCTACTGGCAGCGGGCCTGTGTGAATGCGGAGTTGAACAATGTTGAGAGTGCTATCGGTGATATTACCAAGGCGATAGAGTTCTCTCCCGCTTTGGCCAAAGATATTGCAACAGAAAAGAGTTTTGATCTCATGAAGGATGCAGCGAATTTCAAACACTTTCTGCAAGAGGAGTTACCGTTGTTGCAGCGGCAAAACAGTGAACCGCTACAGTAAAATGAGTAGGTTTTTTTGAGAACTGTTGCCAGCATTAATGAGAATTATTAATGTATAATAGTCACCAGAATTTAAATTTAATACAGAAGATCTTGTGAAGTTTCAGAAAAAGTTTTTGATTATTTTTATTGTTACGGTACTGCTTTTTATCATCAGCCGGGAGTATATCGCTTTTCGCTATCAGATCGATGATATGCAAAAGAAACTCTTTGTGCAGAACAAGACCAATCTTGATGTGGTCTTAAATCTGCAGAAGCGTTCGGTCGAAGCGATGGCGATGCAGTTGGCCAATGACGCCCAGGTGATCCGCGGTTATCAAGAGGATGATCCCAACATACTGATCGACCATCTGAACACTTTTTGGGAAAAGGTACGTGAAAACGGACTGATTTACGAGATACACTTTTTTAAACCGCCGGCGATCTCTTTTGTCAACTTCTCCAACTTCAAGTCGATCGGCAAGGATGTTTCGGATGTCCGAAGCGATATCGCCTGGGTGACATCATCGTTTAGCAGCAGCTCCCACGTGATGATGTGTAAGACCTATGCGGGGATACGTGCGACCTATCCGATCGCCGACCCCGGGACCAAAGAGGTCCTGGGCGGTCTTTCGTTGGGAAAAAAGGTGGACTGGATCCCTTCGACGATGAAAAAACTGGTCAAAAAAGAGAGCTTTTTACTCTACAGCCAGACCTCGGCTCAGAGGCTGGCCCCCAAATATTATGAACGGTTTATGCAGGATAAACAAGCTTTTGAGGGGCTTATCCTGGCAGAGAGTACGATTGATATCGATACTGATGAGATCAAAAACATCAGTATGGATGCCAAGCACCAAAAAGTTTATCTCAAGGGCAAAGAGTACCACCTCAATATCTATCCTTTAAGGGATTTTGATGACAAGACGATGGCCTATGTGGCAGTGCTGGATGATTTTTCTCCACTTTATGTGGAACTTTATAACCGGCTGGGGCTGCACCTTTCGATCATCCTGGCCCTCTCCCTTATCGCTTACTGGATCGTACGGTTTAATATCAACGCTGTCATCGACCGCATCCATCTGATCCGGGAACTGACCCTCTCTTTTAAGGCCAAAAGCTTTCAGGTACTCAATGACAAGGAGCTTCAGAAGCTGACCTCGAAAGAGGGGGATGAGATTCATGAGCTGCATAAAGATGTCGTTGATATGGGCGGAGAACTGAGCCGCTACTATAATGACCTCGAAGCGGAAGTCGATAAGAAGACCGTGGCGCTTACCCGGCTCAACAGGGAGCTGGAAAAGAGTCTTTACACGGATGGTGTCACCGGTATGCCCAACCGGTATGCCCTTGCCGAAGCGCTAAAAAAGAGTCACGCTGTTTCGGTCGCCGTTGCAAACATCAACAACTTCAAAAATGTCAATGACCTGTACGGTATCGAAAACGGAAATATTTTACTGATTTCGGTGGCTCATGCTATCCAGGAGATCGCGGCTCAACTGGGTATCGAAAAGGTCTACAGCCTGGGCGCCGACGAGACCGCTTTGCTGATCCCTTCAACGGGCAAGGCGGAGCTGGAAAGGGTGGCCTACTCTTTGGTCGAACAGGTGGAGAACCGGGTCTTTGAACTCAAGGAGCGGCATATAGAGCTTTCGATCAACATCGCCGTCGGGATCAGTATCGACTCCAAGTATATGTTGGAACAGGCGGATATGGCACTGCAGGAGGCTAAGAGACGCCAGGTGAGTGTGGTCATCTATTCGGATGAACATAATATGCTCAACCTCTACAAAGAGAACCAAAAACTGCTGCAGCAGCTGCGCTTTGCTCTGCAAAATGACCAGATCATCACCTATTACCAGCCTATAGTCGACCGGGAGAAAAAGGTGGTCAAATATGAGTCTTTGGTCCGTATGGTATCTGAGGGCAAGGTGCTTTCGCCTTACCACTTTCTGGAGTTTTCCAAACAGACAAAATATTATCATATGATCACGGCCGAAGTGATCAACCGAACGTTTGCCTGTTTCGAAAACCGCACGGAGATGTTCTCTGTGAACCTGACGCTTTCGGATATTATCAGTGACGAAACCCGTACCCTGGTCTTGGAAAAGATCCAAAAAGAGGCGTTTAGAGGCCGTGTTATCATCGAACTGGTAGAGTCTGAAAGTGTCCAGAATATCGACGTGGTCGATGGGTTTGTCAAAAAAGTGAAGGAGCATGGAGGGATGATCGCCATCGACGATTTCGGATCGGGATACTCAAACTTCTCCTACTTGCTTGAGATGAAGCCTGACTATATCAAGATCGACGGTTCCCTGATCAAAAATATTCATGAATCCCAAAGCTCTTTGGCGATAGTCAAGACGATCATCTCCTTTGCCAAAGAGCTGGGTATCCGCACGATCGCAGAGTTCGTACACTCTGAGGAGGTCTTTGATCTCACCTACGAGCTGGGCGTGGATGAGTTTCAGGGATACTACTTCTATGAGCCCTCTGAGAGCCTTGTAGAGGGCTTGTCTTCATGATTTTTTCATCAAGAAGGGCTAGGATACGATAAAAAAAGAGTATCCGGAGATTACCCATGTTTAACGGTGTTATTGAGAACTGCGAAGATGTACAGGCGGTTCTTAGTCAACATATCATCTACTCCACGACGGACAGAGATGGGATCATCACCGATGCGAGTGAAGCTTTTTGTCAGGAGACCGGATATGAAAGGGGAGAGCTTTTAGGGCGAACCCACAATATGCTGCGTGCCGAAGATACCCCGGACACTATCTATGAAGATCTTTGGAGTACCATCGAAAATGATGAGATCTGGCGCGGTGAGATGAAAAACAGACGTAAAAACGGAGAGATCTACTGGGTGGAGGCTATTATCCGCCCGATGTATGACCAGAAACGTCACAAAGAGGGGTATATCGCCATACGCCACAACATTACACGCGAAAAGATGATCGAAGAGCGTGCGATGGTGGATGAGCTCACCGGGGTCTATAACCGGCGAAAGACCAATCAGGAGCTGACCCGTTTTATCAAAAACTTCGTGCGCTACGGTGACCGGTTTGCGGCGGTGATGATCGATATCGACTACTTCAAAAACTTCAATGACACCTACGGCCATCTCATAGGCGACGAAGTTTTGAAAAATGTCTCGCTTCATATGCGGGAGAATATCAGAGCGGGGGACTTCTTCGCACGCTGGGGCGGTGAGGAGTTTATCCTTTTACTGCCGCATATGAAAGAGGAGAACCTCCTGGCCGTATGTGACAAGCTTCGCCATATCATCAGAAGCAACGCTTCGGCGTTTTTACTCTACAACTTCGGCATCAGCGAACGTGTGACCTGCAGCTTCGGGGCGACCGTATCGGTGGGTGACGATAACGTTGATTCGATTTTGGGCCGTATTGACAGGGCCCTTTACCAGGCTAAAGAGGCGGGACGGGACCAGGTCGTCACGCTGTAGCCGTCAGCTTTGAAACTTATCCAGAAGCAGCAGACAGCTTTCGATATCAAAACTCTCAACAGCCTGGACAAGCTGCTGGGAGAGGGTATGAAAAGCGGGGTTGGAATGTTGTTGGTGGCACGCTTCCAACAGCTGAGCAAAGGTGCTGATGCGTTCGATATCCCCATCCTCTTTTGCCTGGTTGAGGGCATCGATCAGCTGGGGACACTCTTGGGCAAAACGGCGAAGATCGATACTCTCTTGTGTATCGGCTTCGCTGATAGCATCTGCCGTACCTTCCAGTGTCGATATGGTACAGTCAAGATAGTTTGAGAGGGTGTTTTTCAGTTTGGCTGCTGAGAGCGGCTTTTCCAAGAAGTCGTCAAAGATCTTGTTGGCCGGGTCCGATTCGGCAGCGACGACCGATGCGGTGATGGCGATAACGGGCAGGCGGTACTGCTCCTTGATGACCCGGGTCGCTTCATAACCGTCCATGACGGGCATCTTGATATCCATCAGTACGATATCGACCGCCTCACTCTCCAGATACTCCAGGGCCTCTTGCCCGTTGGCCGCCTGAAGCAGGGTCATCGGCGTCTCTTTAAGATACTCGGTGATCAGTACCCTGTTCAGCTCCACATCATCCGCGATCAGTACGGTCGCCGGTTCGAAGTCGATCTTTTTGTTCATCTCCTGGGAATGGGCTATACGCTTGGTCTCCGAAATTGCCACATCCCGCAGCGTTATCGTAAAAGACGAGCCTTGGCCCGGAGCACTTTTGACAGCAATATCGCCTTTCATCAGGTCAAGCAGTTTTTTGACGATCGTCAGTCCCAGTCCGGTTCCGCCGTACTCTTTGGTCATTTGGTTCTTCTGCTGGATGAATGCGCTAAAGATCTTATCCTGCTCCTCTTTGGGGATCCCGATACCGCTGTCTTCGACGGTGATGACTAGATTGAGATGCTCATTAAAGGTCACCGCTTTAAAGAAGAGTCGGATATACCCCTCATGGGTAAATTTGATCGCATTGCTGATCAGGTTGAAAAGGATCTGGCGCAGGCGCACTTCATCCAGCATCAGTGTCTGATGGATGGAGGGGTCGATGGAGACGCTCAGCTCCAAAGCCTTGGAGCGCGCTTTAAGGGAGAAGATCGACTCAAGCTCCTTGGCGATACCGTGAATATCGGTCGGTGCCAGTTCGATATGCATCTTGCCGGCTTCGACTTTGGAGAGATCGAGGATATCGTTGATGATGGTAAGCAGCACCTTGCTGCTGCTTTTGACCGACTCTACATAGTTACGCTCTTTGGGCGTCGTGACACTCTCCTCCAAAAGATCGGTAAAGCCAATAATAGCGTTCATCGGGGTTCGGATCTCGTGACTCATATTGGCCAAAAACTCCGACTTGAGCGCATTGGCCTGTTCCGCTTCGATACGGGCACTTTCGAGTTCATCGGTACGGATCTTTACCATGTTCTCCAGATTGGTATTGACAGACTGCAACGCTTCCCTGGTGCGTACAAGCTCCATGAAGTGGTCCTCCATCGTAATGACCATCTTCGAAAGCACCAGCCACTCAAAGAGGACAAAAAAGGCGTGTAAAAGTACGATATCAAGACCGCATCCGTAGTTGAAGATGATGATCGGGGTGCCGAAAAAAGAGACGTTGTACTGCTGCAGGTAGTTAAAGATCAGATGGTGGATAATGGTAAAGAGGGCTGCGAAAGAGATGTTCTTCATATCCCGGTAGATGATCAAAAACGAAAGGGCCACAAAGACATGAAAGTGCATTTCCAGCCGTCCCTGGCTTTGCTGGATCGCGATGACCGAAAAGGTAAGCAAGACGATTGCTACGAGGTTTCGGTAGGTCTGGGTACCGCGGTACTTTCGGTAGGCGATATAGGTGGCAATAAAGAGGATCCCGCCGCTGACACTCCCCAGATAGTAGTCGTTAAAAAAGAGGATCCCGCTGACCGTAACCAAAATCCAGTGGGCAAAGATCAGCTTGAGCATAAAGTTATCGGCCTGCCGGTACTCCTCCTGGCGCAGTGCCGAAAACTTCGGTTTGTAAAAGAGCATGTAGAGGAGTTTATTCATCTAAAAGCTCCTCGATATCGGATTGTATCTGTTTTAGGTCATAGGGGTAGGCCGTATAGATAAAGCGCAGCTTTTTGCCCTGGGCATCCCGTTTGACCAGATAGAGGTGGGCTGTGTGGTCCATCTCATCTTTTTTGAGCAAAGAGTCGGCAAAGTAGACACTGAACTCTCTTGTATAATCCCTGAGGACGTTTTTGGAGAGAAAGACACCTTTGAAATCGGGGTTAAAGGTCTTGGCAAAGGTGTCCGGTACTTCGGCCGATGCCGGTATGGAGAGGTCAAAGAACCGAACCCCGATCTTTTGCTGAGTCTCGGGGGAGAGGGTCGTGTACCAGGAAGCGAGGTGGTGAAGTCTGGGTGTACAGACATCCAGACATCCGGCATAGCCGAAAAAGATAAACTCGATAGGTTTTTTACCGTCCAGCACCAAGGGGAGTTCGAGTGTCTGGTTCAGTTCGATTCGCGAAAGCCCCTTGGTGAAGAAGGTAGGGAGGATAACGATCATCAACGAAAGCAGCATAACGCCGAGAATCAAGAGTAAGCCGATGATCTTCTGTTTCATAGTTACCTCTGGTAAGCCTCTTTGATCGAGAGGATCTCATCGATATGTTCGATAAGAATCTCGATCAGTTTCGGGTCGAAGGCTTTACCGCTTTGTGCCTTCATAAACTCAAGGACCTCTTCGATAGGCCACGCTTTTTTGTAGACCCTGTCATGGGCCAGGGCGTCAAAGACATCGGCAATCGCGGTAATGCGTCCGCAAATCGAGATCTCCTCCCCTTTTAGCCCTCTGGGATAACCGCTGCCGTCCCACTTTTCATGGTGCTCGTAGGAGATCATAGCCGCCATTTGAAGCATCCGGTGCGGAGACTTTTTGAAGATCTCATAACCGATCTCGGCATGCTCTTTCATATGTTCAAACTCTGCATCGGTGAGTTTACCCGGTTTAAGCAATATATGGTCCGGGATGGCAATCTTCCCGATATCATGCATGGGACTGGCCATCTTGAACATCTCGACATCCTGCCGATCCATACCGTAGTAGCGGGCCAAAAGCTCCGAATAAAGAGCTACGCGGTTGACATGGTCCCCGGTCTCCTGGGAACGAAGTTCCCCCAGTTCGCCCAGGGTATAGAGGATCTCTTTTTGGGCGCTGAGGATCTGCTCTTTGGCTACGATCTGATCGGTGATGTCGTTGCGGACACTGATATATTCGATGATCTGCCCCTCGGAATCGGTGATCGGGATGATGGTCGCATCTACAAAGTAGGAGCTGCCGTCTTTTTTCCTGTTTTGGATCGTACCTTTCCATACCTTCTTGGCGGTGATCGTCTCCCACATCTCTTTGAAGGTCTCTTTGGGGACATCGGGATGCCGTATGATGCGGTGGGATTTGCCCAGCAGTTCCGATTCGGTATATTGGGATATCTGGCAAAAGGGCTCATTGACATAGGTGATGATCCCCTCGGGATCGGTTTTGGATACCAGTGCGCTGATATCGATAGCGTCTTTATACTGCTGCAAGAGCAGATGGGAGGTGTCCACCTCTTTTTGGAGCGCTTTTTTGGCCAGGAAAAGCTCTACATGGGTCGTGACTCTGTGAATGAGCTCACTTTGCTGAAACGGCTTGGTGATATAGTCCTGCCCGCCGTACTCAAACCCTTTGTTGATACTTTCATGATCGGCGTTGGCGGATAGAAAGATGATAGGGATATTCCGGGTCTTGGGGTTTTGTTTGATGATCTTGGCCGTCTGGTAGCCGTCAAGTTCGGGCATGTTGATATCAAGCAGGATCAGGGAGTAGGTACGTTTTTCCAGCTGCTTGATCCCCGCTTCGCCGCTTGTGGCAAAATAGATATTGAAATAGTCGGTAGATTTAAGGACGTTGGCAGCTACCTGGATATTTTTCGGGTTGTCGTCAATAATAAGAATATCATGCTTCTGATTTTCATGTAACATCAAGACATCCCGTTTTTTAGAAGATAGTATAGTCTCTTTTTGCTTATAACAGTTTTTATTATGACCACAAATGACCAAACACAAGGGCGGTCTGCTCTGCTGAAGCAGCAGTGTGGCGCTTTGGGCAGGTTAGAGTTTGTGGATATAGTTGGTTAAAAGCGTGATGTTTTGGTCTAGCAGTGATAAGTCGTTGTAGACTCTGGCTGTCTTGATCGCCCCGCCCAAAGCGGAGATGATAAAAGCCGCCTCTTCGTTGGCATTGAAAAAGGTTTTGGTCAGCTTCAGGCGCTGGGCTTCTATCAGAGTCTTTTCGATGCTTTGCTGCCAGCGGTTGTAGATATCTTTGAGGTATTCTGAGAAGTCCTCGTCCGTGCCGCTAAGATCGAGCGCCAGATTACCGAAAGGGCAGCCGTAACGGATCTCCAGTATGCAGTTCTCTTTGACGAAAAGATCGCGGTACCCTCTGACCTGTTTGATCAGTGCACCGATCGGGTCCGGCGTCGAACGCAGGGGCTCGATCCAGGATCTTTGCAGGATGTTTTCCAGGTAGTACTGGATCGACTGCAGGACGAGATCTTTCTTGGAAGCAAAGTGGTAATAGATGGCACCCTTGGTCAGATTGGTCTCTTTGAGAATATCTTTAAGATTGGTTGCACTGTACCCCCGCTTGTAGAGGAGATTGAAAGTGGTGTCGATAATGCGTTCACGGGATCTATTCATGACGGAATTTTACAACAATATTTAGCAGAGAGTCAATAGTTACAACCAAATTTAGGAAAAACCGTTAATCATAAAGGCTAATATGTGGTGTAGGGGCCTGCAAAAGAAGTATTATAAAAAGCTCTTATAACAAAATGGTTACACCTTTTTAGGAAGAAGGGGTGAGAAAACGGGCCAAAACCCGTTCAAGTTCATCGGTATCGAGCGGTTTGGCAAGAAAGTCGCTCATCCCCGCTTCGGTAAAGCGTATCCGGTCCTCTTCCATGACGTTGGCGGTGAGCGCTACCACCGGTACGGCGGGCAGAGCCTTCTGTTCTTCATAGGCACGGATCTCTTTAAAGGCTTCAAGACCTGTCATGTTGGGCATATTCTCATCCATCAAGATCAGGTCATAGGAGCCGTTTTGATACATAGAGAGTGCTTCGAGACCGTCATTGGCCATGTCGAAACGGATGTCGTACTCATTAAGCAGTATCTCGATAAGCATCTGGTTGGTGGGGTTGTCTTCGGCTACCAGCAGTCTCCCCTGATAGTGCGGGTGACTCAAAGCCTCTTGGCCGGAAGCCCTGCTGTGCCCCTTTTGGGTCAGTTCCCTAAAGACTTCGCAAAGTCCCAGGAGTGTATAGGGTGCGATCAGCGGTACGATGAAGGGGTAGCGGTTGAAACATTCACTCTCATAAGGCATCAGTGCTACCGCCAAAGAGTTAAGGGATATCACATCCTCCTGGGCAGGGCCGTCCTGGGTAAAGAGGGCGATACTTTTGGGCGCAAGCGACTCGTTGAGAGGGTGCTTTGTATAGCGTATCTGTAAAGCGTCAAGATAGCTCTGTATGAGTGCCACGGCCTCATGATCGCTGTCGAGGGGATCGAATACAAAAGTGTACTCCCTGATCGCGGGATCGACCAGCTGATGCTGTGTGCCCTCGTAAACGGGAAGCGGGACACTTAGCCTAAAAGTACTGCCTCTGTCGACTTCACTGGCAAGAGTGATCGAACCCTGCATCAGGGCAGCCAGTTTGGCGGATATCGTCAGACCCAGCCCGGTTCCTCCAAACTTACGTGTCGTGGAGGTATCCGCCTGTTCAAAGGCATGAAATATCTTCTCCTGCATCTCTGGGGCGATACCGATACCTTCATCTTTGACCTCAAGGTTCAAATGTCCCACATCAGGGTCGTAGTCTATCCTGAGTGTGACACTTTTGCCCTCGGGCGTAAACTTGAAAGCGTTGCTTAAAAAATTGAAAAGTATCTGTTTGATCCGGGTCAGATCCCCCAAAAGCATGGCAGGCATCTGGGGATCGATAAAGGCAAGGTAACGGATCGACTTCTCTTTGGCGTTGATCGTAAAGAGCCGGCTGGTCTGGCTGAGTTCACTGACGGGGTCAAAGGGGTGGTCATCGATAAGCAGCTTGCCGCTTTCGATCTTTGAAAGATCCAGGATCTCGTTGATGATCTGTAAAAGGGTTTGGGAGCTGTTGGCTATGATATCGAGATAGGAGAGCTCCTTGTCCCCGGTGATGCTTTTTTGCAGGATCTGTACAAATCCCAAAATAGCGTTAAGCGGGGTACGGATCTCATGGCTCATATTGGAGAGGAACTCGCCCTTGGATTTTTCTGCAGCCTGGGCTTTATCCCGGGCCAGGACGAGATCAGTCACCTCATAGCGGATAGCCAGATACTCAGAGATCTCTCCCGAATGGTCTAAAAGCGGTACGATCGTGGCATCGACGTAGTAGGTGGTGCCGTTTTTGGCACGGTTTTTAAAGGTCGCTTTAAATATCTGCTTGCTTTTGATCGTATCCCACATCTGTTTAAAAAATAGGTCGGGGTTATCGGGATGCCTGACAATATTGTGCGAAACACCGATCAGTTCTTCGGAGGTATAGCCGCTTATTTGGCAAAACTGTTCGTTGACATAGGTGATGTTTCCGCTGCTGTCAGTCTTGGATACGATGGCGCTTTGGTCCAGGGCATGGACAAACTGCTGCTGCTCGTTGAGTGAGTGCTGCAGCCGCAGGGTACGCTCTTTGATATGCTCTTGCATCGTATGCATCGCATAATAGAGTTTTCCCATCTCATCCTGGCTCTCCTCGATATAGGGGATCTGGACCCTCTTGTCCTGTGCGACATTGTAGGCGATATCGCTGAGTCTGTTGAGTGATCTGCCCAGACGGTTGCCCAGCACATAGGAGACGATAAAACTGACAAATATGGCCAGGATGACGATCAGATAGGTCACATCTTGGTTGTTTTGGATGCGCTCTACCGATTCGGTGATGTCGAAGATAAAGTGGGCATGCCCCAATGGCTCTCCTGCGGCTATGATCTGAATCGACTCAAAGCGGTAGTAGCGGCCCTCATGGAAGATCTCTTTATGGTGGTGCTCTTTATGCTGGCGGAAAAAGGAGAAAGAGAGGGATGCGATCTTTTCATAAACGGAAAGCGGCCGGTGCGTACGGTCCTCTATCTGGATGGCGACGATGTTTTTGACCAGGGCAAAATTTTTGATCGCATCATCGAGGGTTGCCAGGTCATAGGTGATAAGCGGTGTTCTGATCAGATGGCCAAAGAGCTGGCTGGAGGCTTCGATCTTCTCATCGGTGAGTGATGCGGATGTCCGTTTCAAAGAGGAGAGGTTGATCGCGGCGATAATGAGCAAAAAGATAATATTGGCGACCATAAAGGAGAAGATAAATTTGGATCGCAGGGTCTTAAACATAAACAGGCTCACTTTCTGATACTGCACTACTTTTTACGCCGAAACAGTACGGGAGGCATCTTTAAGAGATTATAGTTGATTCGATGGGAAGAGTCAAGAAAGGGAGACTTTTAAAACCGCTTTAGAGTGCGGTTTTAAAGGCGTTTAACATGAAGGTACGTTACCGGAATCGGAAGCGTATTTATGCAAAAAAGCTTTGAGGTAGGGTGCATATTTTTGAAACTTCGGCGAGTTGAAGAACTTTTTGGCACCGGTGCCCTCATGCTTTTCGATGATCATCTCCCCGTTGTCCGCAAAGAGGTCGATCCACTGCTCCTGGGTCATCATCACCGCACCCTTGGCTCCGTTTCCGTGACAGCTTTTACACTTTTGCATGTAGACTTTCTGGCCTTTGACGGCATCATCGGCACTCAGGCTACTAAAGCCTGCAGCCGAAAGTAAAAAGGTAAAGAGGAAAACGCGTTTCATCATAGGAATCCTTCGTATAAAATTATTTAATGATACAACAAATAGGGAGAAAAAAACTTAAGTGATAGCCGGGTAAAGAGCGTAAAGCGGTGAAAAGTCTCGGTCGTGATAAAAATGTGATGGATACCCGGGCAAAGTGTCAGACCCGGAAGGTCTCCACTTTTGCACGAAGTTTTTGTGTCATCCGGGAGAGGTTTTGGGAGTCATCGGCGATCTTGACGACACTTTTGGCATTTTTATGGGCGATCGTGTCGATATGGCCCACCTGCTCATCCAGGTCTACGATTTCGGCGACGATCTGTTCAAACTCCCGGACGCTGTGGTGGGAGACGCTGGCGGTCTTGTCCATCAGGGAAGAGACATCGATGATCATATCGTTGATCTCGGCGCTGGAGCCGATGAGTTCCCCGACATCCTTGGCATTTTTGTCCATCTCTTCGCTGGCATCGACGATGCCCTGTACGATGACGTTGGTCGTACCCTGGATAATGGAGAGACTGGCCTGGGTCTTCTCGGCCAGTTTGCGCACTTCATCGGCTACGACGGCGAACCCCCGTCCGTGCTCTCCCGCCCGGGCCGCTTCGATCGCGGCATTGAGCGCCAGCAGGTTGGTCTGGTCGGCGATATCGGAGATCACCTCCAACACTCCGTTGACCTCCTCGGCGTCGGTCGTCAGACGCTGAAGCTTCTTTGAGAGCGCGATCTCCTTTTGGGCCGTCTCTTCGATCACCTGCTTGAGGCTTTCCACTTTCTGACGCATCGCCGTCAGGGCATGGTTGCTGTTTTGAACCTCTTCGCTGGAGGCGTGAAGCTGTTTGGAGGAGTCGGAGATCGCCTGGCGCATCTGCCGGGTGAGGGCATGGGTATTATGGACGATATCGAGTTCGTTATCGATACGCTTGGTGATCTTGTTGACCGACTTGGAGAGATGGTCCGAAAAGCTGCTGTTTTGCTGGCTCAGATCGATGATCTCGCTAAGCAGTGTTCGAAACTCGGTAATCAAAAGGCCGAACTTCTCGCGGATAAAGCCGACCTCGTCGCGGTAGTAGGCCTTGATCTCATAGGTGAGGTCTTTATGGGCGGTGATATGCTCGATGGAGTGGTGCAGGTTGGTGATGCGGCTGTTGATACTGCGTATAAGCTGGATGATAAAAAGTATCACGATCGAAAGGACGACCAAAGAGAAGATGATACTCTGGGTTCGGGAGGATGCGATCTCCTCGATAATCGTTTCGTCGGTCTCTTGGATCAGTGTCTTGAGGATGCTTTGGGTCTGGTGTACCGTCTCTCTGAATGCGCCCATCATACCGCTTTTGTGATCAAGCCCGATCTCTTCGGTCTTGGCTGCCAGTGCCATAAAGTCGCCCCGGTAACTTTGAAGGTCGTCAAGGATCTTTTGGCGTTCGCTCTTTTTGAGGCGGCTGTCAGTACGGGTGTTTTGCACCAGTTTTGCCATGTTGGCTTGAAACTTCTTGATATATTTGGGAAGTCTTCTGAGCATAAAATCTTTTTCGTTACGGCGAAGCTGCAGCATCAAAACGGCCAGGTTGTCACGCTTGGCGGCAAAGAGTGTCGCTTCGACATGGTGTACGGCATCCCTGAGCCTGCCGTAAAGCCCGCTTTGATGATCAAGGCCGATCACCTTTTGGGCTGCGACGACCCCGTGAAAAAGTTTACTGTAGTGCTTTACAATCTCCTGCATGCGAAGCACCTTGGCGTTGTGGCGCAGCTTTTTAAGTTTGGCCATCCTCTCTGACAACAGGGCATAGTTCTTTTCAAAGGTAGCGACATATTTCAGATCTTTTCTTTGAAGGAAATCTTTTTCATTGCGGCGCAGCTGTAAAATCGTGCTTTCGACCGTGTGCAGGAGCACCTTTTGGTTGTTGAGCGTCGTCAGGGTATCGGTAAATCGGAAATAGAGTATAAAGGTTACGGTCGATGCTGTCACAAACAGCAGCAACACCGTAATCAGTTTGGTTTTTATCGAGAGTGTCTTTTTCATCATGCCCCTTTTTTTGAAGCGCTATCTTATAGGTGCAAGGAAACAGTAGGGTTACAAAGGTGGCTGCCATAAGAAGTTGTTATAAACAGTGATGTAACAATGCGTCATTTTTAGTGTATAATAGCAGCAAGATGATCTAAAGAGGTTACTATTGGAAGAGTTATCATTTCCACCGGAATCAGAATCGTTCAAAGCCGAGCGTATCGATATATTCAATGTAAAACGCGAGATAGAGATGCTGGCCAAGGCGTGGCACTGTTCCGAGTCTTTGATCGATTTTGATATTTTGGAGTGCAAGACCCGTCTGGGCGGAAAAATCGTAGAAAAGGTTGAAACCGAAGAGCTTGTCCAGCCCAAAAATATCTCCCAGCGCTACAATATCCTCTTTTATAAAAAACCCGCCGCCCAGGTCGATGCGCTTTATATTCAGCTGATCAGCAACATCCGGGATACCCAGGTCGCCGTGGCGATTTTAGAGGGGAGCCGTATCGGTTCTTTGGAAAACGATATCGATCAGATCCGGCATGAGATCAACAAGGCCCTGATACTTGAGGGGTATTTGATCAATATCTTCAGCGCAAAGATGGAGCAGACCCTTTTTGAGATCGGCCAGCGCATCGGCGAACGTAACAGTTTCGCGGTCAAAAACCCGATCCGTTTTATCGCTTTGGAGGGGGTAGAGCCCCAAGAGGCGATTGACGGCGAAGCGCGGATGCACTATCTGGAGAAGAAAGCCGTAGAGGATGACCGCATCGACCATGCTTCCCGAGACTATATTATCGAGGTCAAAGAGGGGGAGGTCCTTATTGAGTTTATCCGTGCCCAGCGCGGGGTCTTGGGACGCGACTGCAAGGGGCAGACACTGGGGGACGATACCATTGAACCCACCTACTATAAAGGTCCCGAGATCGATCCCGATACGATCGATGTGGTCAAAGATGAAAAAGGCAAACGCTATATCGCCAAGCGGGACGGCTATATCTATAAAGACGCCCGTATTATGCAGGTGGAGACAACCCTGATACGGGAGCAGATCTCGTTTAAGTCCACGGGGAGTCTCTCTGCATCGCAGGAGAGTGTCTCGATCAAAGTGGGACGCAACTGCGCTATCGAAGATGCGATCGGCATGGGTGTCACCGTCGAAGCGGAGCAGGTCGATGTGAAGGGAAATATCGGAAGCAGCTCCAGGGTCTTGGCCAAAGAGGTCTTTGTCGGCGGACGTACCCATAAAAAGAGCTTCATCCAGGCGGACAATGCCGTGATCAATATCCACTCCGGAACCCTGCAGGTCGATCAAGGCAAGATCGCCCGTTTGGAGATGGGGGCGGCCGAGGGTAAAAAACTGGCCATCAGCCACCTTTTCGGAGGCGAAGTATCGGGTAAGAGCGTGGAGATCGGCAAGATGTACAACCGTTCAAAAGTGCATGTATCCCAGGAGATCTTTGTCAAAGAGGTGGAGGGGATCGACAATATCGTCAAGATCTCCAGTGCCACAGACGAAAGTACCCTGGCCAAGCTTAAAGAGATCAAAGAGGATATCAAGGAATCCGAACAGGCGCTTAACAGAGAGCTTAACGAGTATAACGCGAAAAAAGAGACCTTTGCCAAGGCGAGCCAGGAGCTTGAGGGATTCAAAGAGATCATCAACCGTTCCAAAAGCAAGAACATACCGGTGCCTGAGAGTGTCAAACGCTATCTGCAGCGCTGTAAAAAGGCACGGGCCGAGCTTGAAGTGCTGGACAAGAGTATCAAGCAGCAGGAGCGTCATATTTTGGGACGTAAAGAGGATATGGCGTTACTGCAAAACGGCGTGCTTAACAGTGTAGCCTCTTTTGAGGTGGTCAAAGAGCGTGACAATTTCCTGGAGTTTCATATCGCCGAACCCAAACAGGTGATCCGCACACCGATAGAAGCCTATACCGTCTACCGTCTTGTCGAAGAGGAGGGGGATTTTCGCATCGATGCGAAAAAGATGGACCCCTGGAGTAACTGACCCTCTTTACTGAAGGTGCGGCAGGGTGACCGAAAAGATCGCCCCCCGATACGGTTTCCCGTCGATATCCTCTTCGCGCAGCGTATAGCTTAGTTGCCCTTTGAGGGTCTCATCAACGAGGGTCTTGGCGATATAAAGCCCCAGTCCGGTTCCCATCTCTTTGGTCGTAAAATAGGGTTCAAAGATGCGCTGGGCCACATCGGGATCGATCCCCCCTGCCAGGTCTTTGACTTCGACCGTGACCCCTTCGCTGTGCGAAGCGATGATCAGGTCGATCTGCAGCTGTGCCGCATGGGGATTTTGCACCTTCTCTATCGCCTCTTTGGCGTTGACGATGAGGTTCAAAAGCAGCTGCTTGATCTCTGCGGGGTAGTTGGTAACACTGTAGCGCTCCATCGGCGGCGTATCATCTTCGCCCTCTTCGATACGTTTCTCTCCGGTTTGAAAATAGAGCTTAAGCCTGATATTATGGGCATTGAGCTGTGCCCAGTAAAGGGAACGGATCTCTTCGATCAGTGCAGGTATTGCGACACTTTTGAGCTGGTTGCTCTGGGTAAAGAAGTTGCGGAACTCATCGATGGTGTTGGACATATAGTGAAGCTGCTGCATCATATCGTCCTGTGAACTTTTAAAGTAGGCTTCATCAAGCTCTCCGTAGCGGTGGGCAGAGACCAGGTCCTGAATGATCAGTCCGATGGAGTTAAGCGGCTGGCGCCACTGGTGGGCGATGGCTCCCAGCATCTCTCCCATCGCGGCCAGTTTGGACTGCTGCAGCAGCATCATCTCCTGCTGCTGCTCTTTTTTTTGCAGGGTATAAAGGGTCGTAATATCCTGGCAGGTGCCGAACATCCGTACGGGGATTGCCTGATCGTAGTCGATATGACCCAACGCGTGGATATGCTTCTCCTCGCCCGAAGGGGTGATGATGCGGTAGTGGGTATCCAAAAGCAGATGCGCATCAAGGGCGCTGGTTACTTCTGCCGTGAGTACATCCCGGTCATCCGGATGCACCAGATTTAAAAAGGCCTCATAGGTGTGTCCAAAGGAGTCCTGTGTCTCTCCGAAAAGCCGCAGCATCCCTTCGGACCACTGCAGGGTACCGTTTTTGATATCCCAGTCCCAGTGCCCCAGTTTGGAGACCCGTTCCGCTTCCATCAGCCCCTCTTGGGTACGGGAGAGTTCTGTGATCATACTTTTGCGTTCGGTGATATCTTCGATCATCGCGATAAAGTACTCCACCTCGCTTTTCTGATCGTCACTGAAGATCGGGGAGACGGTCAGGTGAACCCAGACGCAATCTCCGTCTTTGGTGATATAGCGCTTCTCAAGCTGGTAGCCGTCGATCTCTTTTCGTGCTGTTTTTTGGACCAGTTCCAGGTCGGCTTGGAGATCATCGGGATGGGTTATTTTTTGAAAGTTGAGGGTACGGAGCTCTTGCGGGGTGTATTTGACGGTATCGGCAAAAGCCTGGTTGATCTGCCAGAAGGTGCCGTCAGGTAATGCTAAAGCGATCCCAAGCGGCGCTTTGGAGAAGACTCTCTGGAAAAGCTTTTGGGTAAGATGCTCATCGGAGAGATCCCGGATACTTCCCAAAAAGTGCAGCTTATCTTTGACATACATCTGCGTGATTCCCAGGCTGATGGGAATGAGGCGGCCATCTTTATGGCGTCCGAACAGTTCGCGCTCCTGTCCGATCACCTTGGAGATGATAGAGCGGTCATGCGAGGCGATATAGCCGTCATGTTTATCATGATGGGGCGGCGGTACGATCATCTTGACGTTTTGGCCGATAAACTCCTCCTCTTTATAGCCAAAGAGGGTGACCGCCACACGGTTGACACTTTGGATGATACCGTGCTGGTCGATCGTGATAATGGCATCAAAGGTACTGTTTAACAGCGTCTCTACGTAGCTCTTGGCATCAAGAGCACGGCCGCGTTCGTCGCGGATATTTCGGATATAGTGACGAAGCAGCGAGACCGTGGGGATCAAAAAGAGTATCAGCATCAAAAGAAGCAGCAGCGAGAAGATAGCGACTCTCGTATTGTAGGATTCGCTTGGGGCCTGGGAAAAACGGTAGACCGCAGCCAGCTTTTTACCGAAGAAATTCAAAGGTACGGTATAGGTGCGCTCATCGACCCAGTAAGGTTGTGCCGTCTCCCCAAAGAGTGCGGACAAAAGCGTATGCTCTAAAAAGTCCGAAGCTTTTTTTTGCGGAAGATGGTAGCGTGACCAGGCCCAGCGGGGATCGGGATGCAACAGGAAAAAGTTCTCTTCATCCACCAGGTAGAGATCACCGAAATCGTTCGATACAAAACGCTCCAGCCACTCCCTCATATAGTAGTTGACGACGATGAGGCCGGCTTTTTGCCCGTTGACGCTCACAACCGCTCCGGCACGCAGTGTCGGGTTGAAAGGGCGCTGGACCTTTTTGTTTTCGATATTGAGATCGAAGTTTGAAAATGAGATCTCGCCGGGCTTGAGTGCGATAAAGGTTTGAAAGTAGTCGCGGTGCGCTTTGTTTTGAAGCCTCTTGCCCTTGATGAGCGTAAGCTCCCCGGTACGGGAACGGTCGATACGGATACGCTCGTTGCCCTCCCGGTCGATAAATCGCAGCTGCATGATATCGGGATCGGTCTTGATCATATCGGTAAAGAGCTGGGTCGCCCTTTGGGGGGCGTCTGCTCT